>JAIOTF010000013.1 GCA_021107195.1 Anaerolineaceae bacterium
AGAAAAATCTGGGCAGGGTCGGTCAATTGCGTGTAATGCATTTGGCGGGGATAAGGGAAAAATCCCGGTTCAAACTGAAAGACAAACTTGGGAATGGAAGCAAGGAGGTCATAGGATTAAAAAATTCGTATTAATCAGTGCAGTTGAAAAATATTTCCAAGAAGCTGGAATTGATTGGAAGTAGGGCATATTAATTTGTATGCGAATCACACAAATACAGTCAGGCCACACAATGCCTTGGGGTATCGTTCCCCTGCACCGGAAACTATCATCCAAACTACGCAAGGTCTGCAATTTGCACTAACATAATGAGTGGTATTAACAATGGGGGCACGTCAATGTTTGGTGAGAAGAGTTAAGTACATTAAATTTGACTCTTTGTCAGGAATAAAACAAAGCTAGGATTCAAGTGGTAAGTTTACGAAGTACCACGATGTGCCTACCTTGTTCGCAGGAATCCTCCCCTACCAGGGTTTCACATTCTGGTAAAATTGCACTTGTCCCAACCTGCTGGAGCGGGTTGGGTAATATCAAATTAATTGTACATGGCTGCGCTTTGCAGCCGGCATTTAGAGAAGGAGCATTTCATGGGTGAAGCTGTAAAGGCTGATCTTATTAGGCGGTTGGAAGATAAAACTGCCGTTGTTGCTATCATGGGACTGGGCTATGTGGGCCTTCCGCTGGCGGTGGTGTTTGCCAATGCCGGCTTCAAGGTGATCGGGATTGACCCTATCCAGGAAAAAGTAGATATTCTCAACAAAGGTGAATCCTATATTCAGGATGTTCCAACTGAGAATGTGGCCCGCCTTGTGAAGGCCGGTATGCTGTCGGCAACCACCGATTTTGCGGTTTTGAAGGATGTGGATGCGGTTAGTATTTGTGTGCCGACCCCTTTGCGCAAGACTGGCGACCCTGACCTTTCTTTCATCGTTTCGGCCACCGAATCATTGGCGCCTTACCTGCACCATGGCATGGTCGTGGTGCTTGAGTCCAGCACTTATCCTGGCACGACCCGCGAAATGGTCTTGCCCCGTTTGGAAGAAGTCAGCGGTCTCACCGTCTGCGAAGACTTTTTCCTCGCTTTTTCGCCGGAACGGGTTGACCCGGGCCGTGAAGACTGGACTACGATCAATACTCCCAAAGTATTGGGCGGTATTTCCAATGATTGCACCGATGTAGCCGCCGTCTGGTACAGCCAGGCGTTGGAGCAGATCGTGCCGGTATCTTCTGCCGAAGTGGCCGAGATGGCCAAACTTCTTGAAAACACTTTCCGCATGATCAACATTGGTATGGTCAATGAACTGGCCCTGATGTGCGACCGGCTGGATGTGGACGTGTGGGAAGTGATTGACGCTGCGGCCACCAAGCCGTTCGGTTTCATGCGCTTCAACCCTGGCCCTGGTTTGGGCGGGCACTGCATTCCCATCGACCCACTTTACCTTTCCTGGAAGCTCAAATCATTAAATTACACTGCACGTTTCATTGATCTGGCTTCCGAGATCAATACCACCATGCCGCGGTTTACCGTTGGGTTGGTGCAGAATGCGCTCAACGATCACGGCAAGCCGGTCAAGGGCAGCCGCGTGCTTGTGCTGGGCGCGGCCTACAAGCCGAATGTGGACGATGTGCGCGAATCCCCTGCCCTGGATGTGATTGGCCTGCTGCGCCAAAAAGGCGCTGACATTGCCTACCATGATCCCTATATTCCTCATTTATCCCATGACGACTGGGACATGGATTCCGTGCCGGATGTGATGCGGTCTGTATCTGAAGCGGATTGTGTGGTGATTGTGACCAACCACCGTGATTATGATTATGATGCCATTCTTGAGCATGCTGCATTGATCGTGGACACCCGCAACGCACTCGGCAGGAAGGGCCTCAATCATCCCAAAGTAGTGAGATTGTAATGGCAAATTATCTTGTCACCGGCGCGGCCGGCTTCATCGCATCCAAAGTCAGCGAACTTTTCCTTGAGGATGGTCACTCCGTGGTTGGTGTGGATAACCTCAACGATGCTTATGATGTGCGCTTGAAAGAATACCGTCTGGCGCGATTGCAGCAGCGGGAAGGTTTCACCTTTGCGCGGCAGGATATTTGTGATATGCCCGCACTTGAGAAGCTCGCCCAGGCACAGGGCGGTTTTGATGCTGTCATCAACCTGGCTGCACGGGCTGGCGTGCGTTACAGCGTGATCAATCCCTGGGCTTATCTTGACGCTAACACAAAAGGCGCATTAAATCTGTTGGAGCTATGCCGCCGCTATGATATTCCCAAATTCGTTCAGGCATCCACTTCCAGCATCTATGGTGCCAATGCCCCCATGCCGACGCCTGAGGATGCCGATAGCAGTCATCCTTTGCAGCCCTATGCGGCCAGCAAGAAGGGTGCAGAGACCATGGCTTACAGTTATCATTATCTGCATGGCATTGATGTTACCGTCTTCCGCTATTTCACTGTCTATGGCCCTGCCGGTCGCCCGGATATGGTCATGTTCCGTTTTGCCAAATGGATTGCCGAAGGCGAAGAAGTCCATTTGAATGGTGATGGCAGCCAGACCCGCGGTTTTACTTACGTGGATGACATTGCCCGCGGCACCATCCTGGGCCTGAAACCGCTTGGCTATGAGATCATCAATCTCGGCGGCCACCAGAGTATCTCGATCAATGAACTGATTGCTATTCTCGAACGCCTGATTGGTCGTTCCGCAAAGATCGTGCGTCATGACCAGCATCCTGCTGATGCCATGGCAAATCAGGCTTTGGTGGAGAAAGCACGACAGCTTTTGGGATGGAACCCCCAGGTTTCTCTGGAAGAGGGTATCCCTCACATGGTGGATTGGTATATGAAAGAACGGGAGTGGGCGCGCAACGTTAAACTGACATGAACCTCTTAAAAAAATGGCAGAAGATCTGGCAGGAAGACCGGCTGCTTCAGGGGGTTGTACGCAATACCGGCTATTTATTCAGCAGTAATACCATCACAATGGTGCTCAGCATGGTGCAGAGCGTTCTCGCTGCGCGTCTGCTGGGCGTGGCTGCGCTGGGTGTGCTTGGCACGATCACCGTCTTTGCTTCCACAGTCAACCGCCTGTTTTCTTTCCGCATGGGCGATTTGGTGGTTAAATACTTTGGCGGCTATTTGGAAGAGCACGACCTGCAGCGTGCCGGATCATTGATCAAGGTATCTTTGTTTGTTGAAATGGTTTCCTCCCTGGTTGCCTTTTTTGTGCTGCTCTTTTTAGCTCCCATCGCCGCCGCCATTTTTGCCAAAGACCCGTCTATGACAGTCTGGTTCCGCATTTATGGCGTTTTTATTTTAGGCAGTTTGATTGATGAAACCTCCGTGGCTGTGTTGCAGGTTACCGATCGCTTTCGCAGCCAGGCTGTTTTGAACCTGGTGCAAAGTGTGATGACTGCCATGATCATCGGCCTGGCCTTTTTGATGAATGCGGGATTGCCCCTGGTGCTGTTCGCCTATCTGACAGGCAAGATCGTGCTCGGCTTCGGCGGCGTTTTTCTTGCTTTCCGCAGCCTGCGCCGCGTCCTTGGTGCGGGCTGGTGGCGTCAGCCAATGGCTAAGCTGCCTCCCTGGCAGGAATTGGCGCGCTTTGCGGTTTCTACCAATTTGAGCACTACGATCAATCTGGTCGTGCGCGACAGCGAGCAGCTTTGGGTGGCCTATTTCCTTTCGCCGCTTGCCGCGGGCTATTACAAGATCGCCCTGGCCGTGGTCAATATGGTCGTTATGCCGATCACACCTTTCATCAGCACCACCTATCCCAAGATTAGCGGCAGTGTTGCCGTCAAGAACTGGAAACAGCTTCGGAACCTGCTGCGCCGCGTGACCACCATCTCTGGTGTATGGACCGCTCTTTCTTCGGTTGGGCTGATTGTTTTGGGACGCTGGTTCATTCAATTCATGTATGGTGCAGAATATCTTCCTGCCCACCCGATCCTGCTTGTGCTCTTGATCGGCTATGGCCTTGCCAATACCTGTTTCTGGAACCGGCCGCTCTTGCTGGCTTTTGGAAAGCCAATGGTTCCCTTCTATGCTATGGCGGTTTTCGGTCTGATCAAGGTCGCTCTTGCTTTCATTGTCGTTCCCGCCTGGGGAGCGATGGGCGAAGCGGTGCTCCTCTCCGGATACTTCGTCTTTTCTGTAGGCTGGATCATTCTGGCCGGGATGCGCGAATTGCGTCGTGGTGAGCAGGCTCAGCTTGCTGTAGAGGCTTGATGAAGATTGCATGTATTGCCACTTCGCAGGTGCCTTCCAATACAGCCAACAGCATCCAGGTGATGAAAGCCTGCGATGCCTTGCAGCAAGCTGGAGAAGAAGTCTGTTTGTGGGTGCCAGGAGAAGGCAGTACGGATGCGGTTGACCAGACCAATCTCTATGGTTTGAAAACACGCTTTGAAGTACATCAATTGACCTCGTATAAAACCCTGCGCCGCTATGATTTTGCCTGGCGTGCTTTGCGTGCTGCCCGTACCTGGAATGCAAATCTCATTTACACTTGGTTTTTGCCGGATGCCGTCCTTGGCCTATGGGCCGGATTGCCCGTCATTCTCGAACTGCATGACCTGCCTACTGGCAAGGCTGGCCCCTGGTGGTTCCGCCAGTTTGCCAAAGCCGCTGGCAAAAAGCGCCTGCTGGTTATCACCGCTGCCTTGCAGAAGGGGCTTGAAGATGATTACAATATTCGTTTTACCCCCCATCAGGTGCAGGTTGCCCCGAATGGCGTTGATTGGCAGGATTACCAGGATTTGCCGGATGCAGAGCAAGCCCGCCAGCAGTTGGGACTGGTTCAGCAGCCAACCGCTGTTTATACTGGTCATTTCTATGCCGGTCGCGGTATGGATTTGCTCTTTGGTCTCGCCAAACACCTGCCGCAGGTGCAGTTCCTGTGGGTAGGTGGCCGCAAGCAGGATGTGGACGGCTGGCAGGCGCGGTTGCAGGAAGAAGGTGTCGCCAACGTGATCTTAACCGGCTTTGTTGACAAGCGCGACCTGCCTTTATACCAGGCAACCGCTGACTTCCTTTTGATGCCCTATGAACGTGCTGTCGCCGGCAGCAGCGGCGGCAATTCAGCGGCTATTTGCAGCCCGATGAAGATGTTTGATTACCTCGCTGCTGGACGGGTTATCCTGACCAGCGACTTGCCCGTGCTGCGTGAAGTGCTCAATGAGGATAACGCTGTCTTCTGCCCGGCAGAAGATGTTGATGCCTGGCAGGCTGCGCTCGAAAGCCTGTTGGCTGATGAAAACCGTTGCCACAAGTTGGCGCAGCAGGCCCGCCTTGATGGACAGGATTTTTCCTGGCTGGAGCGCGCCCGCCATGCTCTGGACGGTTTCGTGTAGCCGAATCAAGCTGTCGTTGCGAAGGAGCGACTGACACATGCCCTGGAGGCAGTGCCAGGGAACAATCCCTAAGCCAGAGAAGGAGATTGCCCACCCTACGGGCACGATGACGTCGGGCTCCGCCCTCCTCGCAATTACAGAACATTGAACCTCTGCAAAAATCCCAAAAAACGATTATCATGGTGATAACATGATTATGAAAATACAAATGAAATCTTTCAAAACCCGGTTACTTGTTTCCTTCCTCGTCGCCCTCGCTGGAGGTGCAGTGCTGGCAGCTGTCTCACCCGGCACATTCCTGGGCGGCTGGCTGGCTGCCGGCGTGCTTTTCTGGGGTGCGGGGTTGGTTCTGCTCTCTGTATGGCAATGGGCAGGCGGGGGCAAGACCCTCGGCTGGATGATCTTCCTCGCCTTCTTTCTGCGCCTTGTCTTTGGCGCTGGCATGACCCTCGCCCTGCCTGTCTATGGATATGACAGTGAACAACAAAAAGCCGGGTATCTCTTCTATGATGCTTTCCAGCGCGATCAGGAAGCCTGGACGCTGGCTAATTCCGATGATGCCTTGTGGGCCAGTTTCCGCGATGAATTCACTTCTGACCAGTATGGCGGTTTGCTTTCTCTGAGTGCTGGAATCTACCGCTACTTTAGTCCGGGAGCACATCGTTCGCTTCTCATTCTGATCCTGGCGGCTTTTGCCCCTGCCCTGGGGGCAGCTTTCCTTTTCTCTGCGGTCTCCCATCGTTGGGATAGCCGCCTGGCAAGATGGGCTGGCTGGATCTTTGTGCTCTACCCCGATGCCATCTTCTTTTCCGGTTCGCAAATGCGGGAGCCTTTCCTGATCGGCATCGCTGCCATCGGCTTTTGGGCAGTCCTCTACTGGCAGGAAAAGCGCCGGACGGCATGGGTTGCCTTCTTCGCCAGTTTTGTGTTTGGCATGCTCTTTTCCTCCCGAGTGACGCCTTTTATCTTTGGCATGTTCCTCATCATCTTTTGGGCGGAGTATCTCATTCCCCGCAGCCGCTCCTGGAAGATCATCGGTTGGATTGGTGTGGCAGTAGCCGGGTTTGGGTTTGTTATGCTTACCTGGCGCTGGCTGGAGACTTCCGCCTGGTGGGACCTCCAGGTCACCGAAGATGCCTCTGGCTGGGTGGCGAAGATCATCGCCGACATGGACCTCAAAGTACAGTATGCTTTTATCACCGTCTATGGTCTTGCACAGCCTGTGCTTCCAGCAACTATCGCTGACCCGGCCATTCCCCTGTGGAAGACGATCGCCATTGTGCGCTCATTGGGCTGGTATCTGCTTGTTCCCAGTCTCATCTACGCTTTCCTGGCGGTGTGGTTTGTCAAACCTGCCAAAGAGCGGCGCATCCTTGCCTGGATGGTGGTATCCAGCGTGCTTTGGATGATTGTGGCGGCAGCACGCGCCGGTGGCGATATGACCGATAATCCCCGCTACCGGGTGCAGTTCATTTCCTTCCTGGCATTGCTTGCTGCCTGGGCACTTTTGTGGGCCTGGCAGCACCGTGACCTATGGCTGGTGCGCATCATAGCCGTCGAAGCTGTTTTCCTTGGTTTCTTCGGCAACTGGTACTTCAGCCGTTATTTCCATTGGGGCGGACGCTTGCCATTTTGGGATAATGTAAAATGGATCGTTGGATTGAGCGTTTTCATTCTGGGCAGTGGTTTGCTTTGGGAAGGGGTCAAATGGCTGCGCAAACGTCAGTCGATGCGCTGATATCTGTCTTATGGGTGCGGTGTTATAATGGAGACAGCTTTTTAACCGTACCGCGCCAGAGTTTTTCTCAATGTTTGATTGTGTAAAATCATGTCTTAAACCAATTGTCTTTGACCTCTGGGGTGCAAAAGCACTGGCAGGGTTAAGGGCGATTCTTTTTAAGATAGCAGCAAATCGGATCATTTGATCCGTAAAAGAAATGTGCCACAGCCCGCAATGGGTGGTGATATGATGATATTTGGGAGCAGAACATGAAACTATCTTTGATCACGCCGGTTTACAACGAGGAAAAGAATTTGCCCTTGCTGTACAATGCCGTCCAGCAGGCCCTTGCCGGCTTTAGCGAACCCTGGGAATTGATCCTGGTGGATGACGGCAGTCAGGATGATAGCCTGCAAGCCTTGCAATCTCTGGTAGAAAAAGACCCGCAGCATGTACGCGTGGTTGCTTTACGCCGCAATTTCGGCCAGACCGCGGCCATGGCAGCCGGGATCGACCATTCCAGCGGGGAGATCATTGTGATGATGGATGCTGACCTGCAAAATGACCCGGCAGATATCCCGATGATGCTCGAAAAGATTGACGAGGGGTATGATCTGGTCAGCGGCTGGCGCAAGAATCGACAGGATACATTTATTACCCGCATCTTGCCCTCCCGCATCGCTAACAAGATCATTTCTGCTGTTACCGGTGTCCATCTGCATGATTATGGCTGTTCGCTCAAGGCCTATCGCCGTGAAGTCATCACCGGTTTCCGTCTGTATGGCGAGATGCATCGCTTTATCCCTGTTTACGCCAATTCCGTCGGTGCAAAGATCATCGAAGTGCCTGTCAATCACCATCCCCGCAAATACGGCCAGGCCAAGTATGGGCTGGAACGTACTATTAAAGTGATGCTCGACCTCTTTACTGTAAAATTCCTGACCAGTTATTCCAATAAACCCATCTATCTCTTTGGCGGGACAGGGGCGATACTGGTTTTTTTCAGTGCCCTCACCTTTGTCTTTCTGGCTGTCCGCCGCCTCTGTTTTGGGATTTCTGTCCTCGAATCCCCGATATTCTGGATGGCGATTCTTATGGCGATCATGGGTTTTCAATCCATTTTGATGGGCCTGATTGCTGAATTGCAAACCCGTACGTATCACGAATCGCAGGACAAACCCACCTACACTGTGCGCAAGGTGATTGATGCCCAATCGCTGTCTGACGAGCAATTGGGAAATTCCTGATGCGAATCCTGGTGCTGACCCATGAATATCCGCCGGTAGGCGGTGGTGGCGGTCGTGTAGCGCAGGATATTTGCACAGGGCTGGCGCAGCGCGGTCATGAGATCACCATTCTAACTGCTCAATGCGATGATTTGCCCGAGAAAGAAGTGCAGGACAGCTTGCGCCTGGTGCGCATCAAGTCAGGCCGCCGCCAGCCATTCCGGGCAGATATGCGAGCTATGCTTGGCTATGTTTGGGCCAGCTTCTGGCACGGGCGACGTGTCATCCGCCGCTGGAAACCTGATGTGATCCATGTCCATTTTGCCGTACCAGCCGGTGTGGCCGCCTGGGCGCTTTCGGTATTTACTGGCGTGCCTTATGTGTTAACTGCCCATCTGGGTGATGTTCCCGGCGGTGTGCCGGAAAAGACAGGCAAATGGTTTCGCTGGATCATGCCTTTCACCCCGCCCATCTGGCGCCGGGCAGCCCAGGTAACTGCCGTCAGCGATTTTACCCGCCGCCTGGCCTTGAAACATTATCCAGTTGATATTCAGGTGGTCCCAAATGGGGTTGATTTGCAAGGCTTGAACCCCGGCAAAATTCAGGTTAACAATCCGCCGCAAGTGGTTTTTGCCGGGCGCTTTATGACGCAGAAAAACCCCCTGCAAATAATTGAAGCCCTCGCCGCTGTTCAGGACTTAACCTGGAACTGTGTTATGCTCGGCGACGGTCCGCTTCGTCCCGCTGTGGAAGAAGCTATCGCCCGCCACAATATGCAAGAGCGTTTCACCCTGCCTGGCTGGGTTACTACGCATGAAGTGATCGACTGGTATCGGAAGAGTGACATTTATTTTATGCCTTCCTTGTCCGAAGGTTTGCCGGTGGTTGGTGTTCAGTCCATGTCGATGGGCCTGGCCCTTGTTTTGAGTGCTGTTGGCGGCAGTGTTGAACTGGTCAATGATGGCGAAAACGGTTTCTTGCGGGAGCCGGATGATCTTGATGGTTTCGCTGCCGCCCTGCGGACATTGTTGAGCGATCCCGAGCGTTTGCTTGCCACGCGTCAGGCCAGCCGCAAGATGGCAGAACGCTTTGACCTACGCGCCATTGTGGCTGCCTATGAGAAAATCTTCATTCAGGCTGTCAAAAACGCATGATCGTTCTTGCAGTGGGATGCAGGAAAAACACGGAATTATTGGAAGAAAAAAATAACAGACAAACGGAGAATAACCGATGGCTGTAAGAATTCATGAAAGCGCAGAAGTAGCCAGCGATGCCGTGATCGGTGATGGCACCAGCATCTGGCACCAATGCCAGGTGCGGCCGGGCGCCCGCATCGGGCAAAATTGTATCCTCGGCAAAGG
Organism: Anaerolineaceae bacterium; assembly: GCA_021107195.1. GTDB lineage: Bacteria > Chloroflexota > Anaerolineae > Anaerolineales > Anaerolineaceae > SMBSF63. The sequence continues at coordinate 9,668 of JAIOTF010000013.1, forward strand.
GGTTTATATTGACGCCGGCGTTGTTCTTGGCAGCAATGTCAAAATTCAGAACTACGTTTCTGTTTTTCACGGCGTCACTATGGAAGATGGCGTTTTTGTTGGGCCGCATGTGTGTTTCACCAATGACATGCGACCGCGGGCCATCAACCCCGACGGCAGTCTCAAAAGTGCCGATGATTGGGAGTTGAGCAAGACCCTCATCAAGAAAGGTGCTGCACTGGGGGCTAATTCCACCATCCGCTGCGGCGTTACCATTGATGAGTGGGCCATGGTTGGCTCCGGCAGCGTAGTCACCCGCGATGTGCCTGCTTATGGCCTGGTTTACGGCAACCCGGCAAAATTGAATGGCTTTGTCTGCCCCTGTGGCGAGGTTCTTGAAAAAGAAGAGGAAAAAGACGGTTTGGTAACAGCCCGCTGTCCGAAATGCGAGGCTAGGATTGAAATCGCCAAAGAAGATTGGGAGAAAGTTGAATGAAGATCAACATAGCTAAACCAGTGATGGGCCCGGAAGAAAAACAAGCGGTTATGGAAGTCCTCGATTCGGGCATTATCACCCAGGGGCCACGCGTCAAAAAATTCGAAGACGGGTTTGCCGCCATGTGCGGGGTTAAGCATGCCATTGCCACCACCTCCGGCACCACTGCTCTTCATATTGCTCTTCTGGCGCACGGCATTGGGCCTGGTGATGAAGTCATCACTTCAGCATTTACTTTCATTGCCTCTTCGAACAGCGTATTATTCGTCGGCGCCCGTCCTGTCTTTGTCGATATTGACCCAAACACTTTTAACCTTGACCCTGCCCAGATCGAAGCGGCCATTACTCCTGAAACCAAAGCCATCATCCCCGTGCATCTCTTTGGGTTGATGTGTGAGATGGACGCCATTATGGCGATTGCCAAAAAACACAATTTGATCGTCATCGAGGACGCCTGTCAGGCGCACGACGCCACCTGCAAGGGCAAGAAGGCCGGCTCCTTTGGTACGGGCACTTTCTCGTTTTATCCGACAAAGAACATGACCGCCGGCGAAGGCGGGATGATCACCGCCGATGACGATCAAATCGACGAACTTTGCCGCGTCATCCGTAATCACGGCATGCGCCGCCGCTATTACCATGATATGCTCGGATATAATTTCCGCATGTCGGATATTCATGCCGCGATTGGTCTGGTACAGCTCGGCCGTCTGGCAGGCTACAACCAGAGCCGACAGGCGCATGCTGCTTTCCTTGACGCCAATTTGAAAGGTGTTGTGACCCCTTCTGTGCCGGAAGGCCTGGAGCATGTCTACCATCAGTATACGATCCGCATCCCCGACGGTAAGCGGGATGCCCTCGCTGCTTACCTTAATGAGCAAGGGATCGGTACGATGATTTACTATCCTGTGCCTATTCACAAACAAACCTTTTATCAGGAAGAATACGGCTATGACCAGCATCTGCCAGAGACCGAGAAGGCCGCTGATGAAGTGCTTTCCCTGCCGGTACATCCTCTGGTCACAGATGACGAAATGGCGCACATCGTAAAATCCGTCAATCATTTTATGGGAGCATAAGTATGACCTTACGAGTGGCAGTGATCGGTGTCGGCTCAATGGGCAAGAACCACGCACGCGTCTATGCAGACTTGCCGGATGTGGAACTGGCAGCTGTTTCGGATGTCTCGCCAGAGTTAGCGCAGTCGATTGGCGAAAAATACGGCGTGCCCGGCTATGCCGATTATCGCCGGATGCTGTCTGTTGAGAAGCCGGATGCGGTGTCCATCGTTGTGCCGACCGCCATGCATGAAGAGGTGGCTCTGGCAGTGATGGAGGCAGGCGTGCATTTATTGATCGAAAAACCCATCGCTGCCACCGTTGATGAAGGCCGACGCATTATCCAGCGTGCCAAAGAGTTGGAACGTGTGCTGATGGTTGGTCATATTGTGCGTTTCAATCCCGCCATGCAGGAACTGAAGAAAAAGCTCCAGGCAGGCGAACTCGGTCGAATCTTTCAGGTCTTCTGCCGCCGGGCAGGCCCTTTCCCTGCCCGCATTCGCGATGTTGGTGTGGTTGTTGACCTTGCCCCGCATGATGTTGACGTGATGCGCTTCTTATTGGGTGAAGACCCCAAACGAGTCTTTGCCGAGACCGAACAGCGCATTCACACCGACCACGAAGACCTCCTCTTTGGCTTGCTGCGCTTCCCACACGGCGTAACCGGAGCAGTGGAGATCAACTGGCTTACCCCCACCAAAATGCGTGAGACCCTGGTTTTAGGTGAACGCGGCCTTTTCCGCGTCGATGATCTTACTCAGGATCTCTACTTCTATGAGAATGCTCAAACCGCCGGTGAACTCTGGGCTGGTTTGCGCACTATCAAGGGCGTCAGCGAAGGCAGCATGATCCGCTACACTTTGCAGCGCTACGAGCCATTGAAAGCCGAATTACAGGCCTTTGTGCAGGCTGTGAACGGCGAGATTGCTGTGCCGATTACGGGTGAAGATGGTCTCGCGGCCCTGCGTCTCGCTTTGGCTCTGGTCGAGTCCGGCAGGACCCATCAGGTGATCGAGGTATAAGTATGTTCCTGACTGATTTAAAATCCCGCATTCTCTCCAGGCAGGCCAAAGTTGCCGTGATTGGTCTCGGTTATGTTGGTTTGCCAGTGGCCTGCATGTTCGCCGATGAAGGTTTTGATACCCTCGGTGTGGACATCAAGCTGGAGCGCATTGACAAGATCAGCGCCGGTGTTTCCCCGATAGAAGGGGATGAACCGGGCTTGCAGGAATTGCTTGACCGCGTGCATGCATCCGGCAGGCTGCGCGCCACAAATGCGTATAGCCTGTTGTCTGACTGTGATGTGGTGCTGATCGATGTTGAAACTCCAGTGGACGCGCACAATCAGCCGCGTTATGCCGCTTTGCGGGCAGCGTTGCAAAGTCTGGCACCGGTTCTGAAAGAAGGTGCTCTCGTCATCGTCGAGTCCACCATCGCCCCCGGCACCATGCAAAAAGTCGTCTTGCCTTTGCTCAGTGCAGGCAGCGGACTAGAGCTGGATCATAGTTTCTTTCTCGGTAACTGCCCTGAACGCGTGATGCCCGGTAAATTGCTGCATAACCTTGCCCATCTCAGCCGGGTGGTGGGCGGCAGCACGCCCGAAACCGCCGAAACGATGGCTGTGCTGTACAGCTGCATTGTCAAGGCTGACCTTGACTCCGCTGACTGGATCACTGCCGAGCTGGTTAAGACCACCGAAAACGCCTACCGTGATGTGCAGATTGCCTTTGCCAATGAAGTTGCTTTGATCTGCGAAGTGATGGGAGCTGATGTCTGGAAAGTGCGCGAGCTGGTTAACAAAAGCCCCTTCCGCAATATGCACTTGCCTGGGGCTGGCGTAGGCGGGCACTGCATCCCCAAAGACCCCTGGCTGCTGGCATATGGTGTGCATGACACAGGGCTGGATTTACGTGTTATTCCTGCCGCCCGTGCGGTCAATGACAGTATGCCCCATCACATGGCAGACCTGACGATTGCGATGTTGGCTAAAGCGGGGGTGTCTGTTGATGCAGCCCGCATTCTTGTCATGGGCTATGCTTACCTTGAAAATTCGGACGACACGCGCAACAGTCCATCGGAAGCTCTTGTCGCGCGTTTCCAGGAACTGGGCGCCTATATCGCTGTTCACGATCCCTTTGTTGCTGGTTATCAGGGTGATCTCCTAAATATGGCTCAGGGCTGTGATGCAGTTGTGGTGATGGTCAAGCATCAAGCCTATCAGCAGTTGGACTTGCCAGCCCTGGGCGCTGCCATGCGCCATCTCCTGCTGATCGACGGACGCAAAGTATTTGAGAGGCACCAGGCCGAAGCTGCCGGTTTTGTCTATCAAGGTATCGGCCAGGGGCAATAACCTGTGAATACAATGCCAAATATTGGAAAGCAAAGATGAAAGAAACCCTTTTATTACTCCTCTGGATCGCACTCTGGTCCCTGGGCGGCGTATGGATCGTCCGCAGTGCCTTCAACTTGCGTCCCAATGAACAATTCATCGCCGGTATTGGTGTCGGCCTCATCTTCGAAAACTGGGTTGCCAACCTTGCCGGTCAACTTTTCCCCGAGCTATTTGCCTTCTGGTTGGCGCCGATCATTGTATTGCTCACCGGGCTGGTCTTTTCCTGGCAGACCTTGCGCAAAGACTGGCGTTCGTTATTCTGCTTTAGACTCAATCCTTTGCAGATCGCGCTTTTGCTTGGTTTGGTCTACGTTTTCTTTATGGTTGGACGCGGCCTGGCCATTCTCGATGATTATCAAAATCTGCCGGTCACATCCCTGCTGGCAGCCGGGGAGATTCCTCCCCGCTTTGCCCTTGACCCTGCGGTCAGTTTTAATTATCACTACCTGGTGCTCCTCTTTTCGGCGCAGTTAATGCGCGTTGGGGGGATATATCCCTGGCTGGCTCTTGACCTGGCCCGCGCCATTGGTTTTTCCATCGGCTTGATGTTGACAGGCTTGTATGTCCAGCGCATCACGTGGAGCAAAATGGCGGGAGTCGTCGCTGGAGTAGTGGCTGCCTTTGGCGGGGGAACCCGCTGGTTGATGCTCTTGCTGCCCGGGCGCATCCTTGACCGTATGGCCCCCCATTTGCAGATGCTGGGCGCCTATGCCAACTTCTCCGACCTGTCTCAGGCCCTGGTTTCCGGTTTTCCGGTGGATACGGGTGCCCGCTGGGATATCCCCTTTGCCTATGCCAATGGGCTCAACGGGGTAAGCGTGTGGGGGTATCATTCCGGACACACCGCCTTCACGGCAGTCATTATCGGCATTTTGTTCCTGACCCACAATCGTCAACGGGAATGGTATGGGGGCGTGGTAACCGCTATCCTTCTGGCTGGACTGGCCCTGGTCAGCGAAGTGGCATTTACTACCTTGGTGGTGGGGTTGGTGCTGATTGCGCTCATTTACGCTATCCAGCATAAATCCCTGCGCTTGCCGGCCTCTCTCTGGTCCTGGTTCTGGGTGGTGGCCGCCGCTGGTGTAGTTTCCCTCTTTCAGGGAGGGGTGATTACCGGCGTAGTTGTCAGCAAGCTGGGCGAGATTTTCAACCCTGCACAGGTAACGGCTTCATATTTCACCGGCGGTTTTTCTCTGCTCTGGCCGCCAGCAGTGCTTTCCGGCCATCTCGGCTTTTTAGAGATCACCGACCCCTACCAGTTATTGGCAATCCTGTTTGAGGTGGGGCCGACGATCATCATTCTGCCGTTGGTTGCCATTTGGGCAGTCAAGACTTATCGCTGGGGACGTTGGTATGAAGCCGCTGTTTTCATTTATGCCTTCCTCAGTTGTGTTCTCTTCTTTGTGCGTTATGACGGCTCGGCTGGTCCCACCGCTCTGATCCGGGCACAAAACTTCACCGGTCTCACTATTACCTGGGCTGTGCCTGTGCTTTGGCTGTGGGGGCGCAAGCGCTCGGACACTATCAAGACTTTGATTGCTGCTCTTCTCCTCCTTACTATCTATGGCGGTATGGTTGTCTTTGGTGCCGGGTTGACCGCTGCCCGCGAACCACTGGTTGGCACCTTTATGAATGATCTCGATGCCCGCATGCTTGACCGCTATTGGGATCAGCTTCCCCAGGATGCACTTATTTTTGATCCTTCACCTTCCAGGGCACCTACCGTTTTTGCCCGTTATACCGATTCACATCTCACCTGGTATGTTGAAAAACCGCAGTGGCAGGAGCTAAAGACTGTACCGGAGCCGTACGCTTTACATCGTGCCGGGTTTGATTATGTCTATCTGGACCATGCCTATTGGACGAGTCTTTCCCAGGTTGATCAGGAAGTTTTTGTTGATGAGTGCATGACCCTTGTTGCGGAAGAAAACGCCAAACACGGCGATGATTTCCGCCGCTTGTTGGATATTCGCAGTTGTCAATAAACCCAATATGATGTAGAATCCAGCCTTGTTGTCTGGACGATAATTATACCGGTTGCATCACATGCAAACTTTCAGGTAAAATTAGCTCGCGAAAACAGAAATCATTCACTGAATTCAGGTGTGCAAAAAAGGACAGCTTATGAATAATGTAAAAGAGATCATTCCTAATAATTTCAACTTGCCAGAGCGAATCAGCAGGTTGGGCGAATTTGCCTATAACCTGTGGTGGGTGTGGAATCCGGAGACCCAGCGTGTTTTCTCCTGGATCCAGCCGACCCTGTGGGAACGCGTCAACCATAATCCGGTGATGTTCCTGAAGAAGGTTGCATCAGAACGATTGCAGGCTGCCACTGAAGACGAAGAATATCTGGCGCATTATGATCAGGCCATTGAACAATTTGACCGTTATATGGCCAATGGCGACACCTGGTGTGCTAACGAGGCCGGAGAAGTTAACAAAGGCCAGATCGCTTATTTCTCCTTTGAATTCGGGCTGCATGAATCTGTCCCGGTTTATGCCGGTGGTTTGGGCATTTTGTCCGGCGACCATCTGAAAGAGGCCAGCGATCTCGGTTTGCCCCTGGTCGGTGTCGGGTTCATTTACCAGCAGGGGTATTTCACCCAGACCATCACCGAAGACGGCTGGCAGGAAACCCGAAATTATTATCTCAATTTTGAAGAGATGCCCATTATTCCCCTTCTGGATGCTGATGACAACCCGGTCGAGATATCGGTCATGTTGTCCGACCATGTGGTCTGGGCCCGCCTATGGAAGATGCAGGTTGGACGGGTATCGCTTTATTTGTTGGATTCCAATCTGGATCAAAACTCACCCGTCGACCGCCAGCTCACCGCGCGCCTTTATTCCAATGATCTCGAAGTACGCATCTCGCAGGAGATTTTGTTAGGAATTGGCGGCGTGCATGCCTTACGCCGCCTGGGATTGTATCCCACGGTCTGGCACATGAACGAAGGCCATTCGGCTTTCCTCGGTTTGGAGAGAGCGTGCGAGATCATCAAGCAGAGCGGCGTCAGCTTTAAAGAAGCGGCTGAAGAGGTACGCAAGACCAATGTCTTTACCACCCACACCCCAGTCCCCGCAGGTAATGACCAATTCCCCGTGTGGCTGGTGGAAAAATACTTCTACAACTACTGGTCGCAGCTTGGTTTGAGCAGGGATGACTTCATTCAACTTGCATGCCATGAACAACCCTGGGGTGAGACCTTCAGCATGCCGGTGCTTGCTCTGCGCCTGTCAGAGTACGCCAATGGCGTTTCCAAATTGCACGGTCAGGTTTCCCGCAAGATGTGGCATTTTTTGTGGCCAGAGAAGGAAGAACAGGATGTACCCATTAGTCATGTGACTAATGGTGTGCACAATGGTTCCTGGTTAGCCAGGCGCACCCGCGTCCTCTTCGATAATTATCTTGGTGAAGACTGGATGGAGCATATTGATGACATCGCCATGTGGGATAAAGTGCTCGACATTCCCGATGAAGAACTGTGGGCTATTCGCCGCCATTTGAAGCGCAAGCTGACCATGTTTGCCAATCGCCGTGTGCGCCGCCAGTGGCTGAGCAACACCGTGCATCCGGTGCAGGTGATTGCGGGCGGTGCCATGCTGGAGCCGTATTCCCTCACTATTGGCTTTGCCCGCCGCTTTGCCACTTACAAACGTGGTTATCTCATCTTCCGTGATTTTGATCGTTTGCTGCGTATCATCAATGATGAAGACCGTCCGGTGCAGATCATATTTGCCGGCAAGGCCCACCCGGCTGACGAGCCTGGCAAGATGCTTATTCAACAGGTTTACCGCGCTGTCAAAGATGCCAAAACAGGTGGTCGTCTGGTTTTTCTCGAAGATTATGATATGAACGTAGCCCGTTACCTTGTTCAGGGTGTTGATGTGTGGCTGAACACCCCGCGCCGTCCCAATGAAGCTTCTGGCACGTCGGGCATGAAAGCAGCTATGAATGGCGCTTTGAACTTCTCGATCATGGATGGCTGGTGGTATGAAGGCTACAATGGTCACAATGGTTGGGCGATCGGTGATGGTACGGAATATGCTGACCACAATCAGCAGGACGATGCCGATGCAGAGGTCCTGTACAATGTGTTGGAAAACGAGATCATTCCGCTTTATTACAGCGGCCGCCTGGGCGACAGCATGTCGCGCGGCTGGATGGAAATGGTCAAGGAATCCATTCGCACCCTTTCACCGCAGTTCAGCATGAGCCGCATGGTTAAAGAATATACTCGTAACTTCTATCAACCCGCAGCGGGCGAGAAGAAGTAAACTGTTCTGACGGCAAAACAAGAAAAACTGCATGGCAGTGAGGTTCTGCTTCGGTCAGAGCCGGGCTGCCATGTTTTTCTGTCTAATTTAGACAACACAGTATACAATGATAAGAGGATTGGTGTTTTCATTTGGACCCAAGGCCTCGATGATAAGTAGATGGGCACATCCTGAAGGTATCAGGATTTGCTGATGGAGTGAAGAAATGAATGATTTATTAAGTTCAACTTTGTTTACGCAGCCGATTTGGGTGGGAGCGTTGATCATTTTTTTATTACGGATGATCAATATCTCAATGGATACGGTGCGGTTGTTGTTCATGATCCAGGGCAGGAAATTCATTGTCTGGATTTTGGGATTTATTCAATCCATCCTGTTTGTGGTGGCAATTGGTTCGGTGCTTTCCAGACTGGATAATGTCTGGTTCCTGCTGGCCTATGCCGGTGGTTATTCTACGGGTGCATTTGTAGGTATGTGGGTTGAAGAGCGCCTGGCATTGGGCCATCTTCAGGTGACGATCATCTCAACCTCATTAGGCACCTCGATCGCAGAGCATTTGCGCTCAGAAGGATTCGCTGTCACTGAAATTCCAGCCCGCGGCAAAGACGGGATGGTCAGCATTTTGCACTGCGATGTCATGCGCAAAGACCTGCATTTGATAGAAACAGTCACCATGGAAGCAGATCCTAAAGCTTTCATCACCACTGAAAACGTGCGGCCATTGCGGGCGGGTTTCTGGCGCAACAAATAGAATACTTTAAAGTGGCTGCTTGCGCCTCATTTTGGGATAGGATGGCTGAGAAAAAGGGGATTCTTCCTGATTTCTCATGAAATTCTTTTCTGAATCAGTGTTTTTGGCATACATACTGCACTATAACAGATGGAGTTCTTTGTCTATTTACAGGACGAGTTTTACCAAAAATCTACTATGATTTTTGATAAAACAGGCTATACTATAGATTAAGGAAAAGGTTAAGGGACTTGAATTGCGGTCTTTTATTAAAAGGACAGAAAAGTTTAAGTGGACGTATGTATTGCAATAGGAGGATGAACATGAAGACCCAAAAATTGTTTTACCGGACGGCAACTCTGCTCGTGGTGTTGTGTTTGGCCCTGGCAGCTTCCACACCAGCGGTCGCAAAAGCTCCCGCCGTACCTGCACAGGCCGGAGCGGCGTTGATGTCGTTGCAAGCCTCTGCAGCATCTGTTAACGTGGGCGACACCTTCAATGTGACCGTACAGGTGGTAGCCGGCGTTCAGGAAGTGGATACGGTGCAAGCCAGTATCGACTTTGACCCGAATTATCTGGAGGTCGTTGCCCCGCCGACTTCAAGCGGTGTCCTCACTACACCTCTCCAGAATGTCTATGACAATTCCCTCGGCACCGTGGATTTCGGTGCGGGTTTGTTGGGTAGTTCCATTTCGGGGACGTTTTCTGTGGTCACTGTCCAGTTTCGGGTGAAAGCTGCAACCAGTGGCACGACCCTTTCCTTCCATTCAGGTTTGCCGCGTGAGACCAACGTGCTCTATCAGGGCAGTTCTGTCTTTGGCGGCGCAACGGGTACCACCATTGCCGTAACGGGCAGCGGCGGGCCAACCCCAACCCCTGGACCAAACCCCAATCCCAATCCCAATCCTTATCCGTATCCTTATTATTATCCTTACTATTACGGAAATATTCCCACCTTCGGTATCCTTTCGGTAATAGAGGATGATACGGTTACGGTGCAAACTTATAACTTCCCCGCTAATCGGGACTTCATTGTCCGCATGGGGCCCTATGGTGGATACGGCGTCGGCGGTATTGAGGTTGCTACCCTGAATTCCGGCACAGGCGGCTCATTCCAGGCCACTTTTGACATTCCGGATTCATTAAAGGGCAGTTATCAGATTGCGGTACGCATGGATAGCACCACTGGAGGCTACTACAGCTTCAACTGGTTCTATAACAACACCAGTACCTCATCCGGTGGTTCCTACATTCCGACCGGGATTCCATATACAGACGTGATCAGCGTTGTTTCTGATTCGACTGTTACTTTACAGACCTACAACTTCCCACCTAATCTTGATTTCACAGTGCGGATTGGTGCATACGGTACATACGGCATCAATGGTACCGTTGTTGCCACGACCAATTCCGGTACGGGGGGGGCCTTCCAGGTGACTTACAATATTCCTGACGCACTCAAGGGCAGCAGTATGCTCTCGATCCGTCTGGAAAACCTCGCTACCGGGTATTATGCCTACGATTGGTTTTATAATGCCGATGGTGGGGGGTATACACCGCCAGGCGGCAGCCTGCCGAACTACACAGGTTTCCCTTACACAAGTGTAACCAATGTGGTCAAGGATACATCTGTAACGTTGCAAACCTACAATTTTCCGGCGAATCTCGACTTCACAGTACGGGTTGGCCCATACGGTACATATGGGGTCAATGGTGTCGTAGCTGATACGATCAACTCCGGTACAGGCGGTTCTTTCCCGGTAACGGTCAGTATCCCCGCCCAGTATGTTGGTACGCCGATGCTGTCCATTCGCTTTGAAAATGCAGCTTCAGGATACAATGCTTATGACTGGTTTTATAATCAGTAAGCATTAGTCCCACTTTTGCTTTACCTTTTTACCCTCCCGCTGATCTTAAATCCAGCGGGAGGCTTTTTTTAATCCGGATATCTTGTACCAGACTTGATATGGAGGATCGAAGAAATCAAAATCATCATAGCGAAGATGGTGGAGGGTGCTTTTCACCACAGACGGACACAGTCCAGACGGACACAGTCCACAGGTAAGCGTTGGCACAGATCTACTCTTACAATGGATTTGTTTTCACCAGGGTGTTCGCGGAAGATCTTGAAAAAGGGTGAGCAGGAAAACGAGACATCAAATTCCAGGTAGGCGAAGCAGAAGAATGGGTTTTATGGCACAGCTTTGAATAACTGATTGCCATACGCCAGCAAGATCACTCGATTGCCCGGGGAAACGATGGTAAATGCAGTTGGTTCACCCTCCGGTATCCGGTAATCGGCGTCAAATTTTGGGTAGAATTTCTCATTCAACGTTTTCAAGCTAGTCGTGAATTGATAAATGACTGCCTGCTTGCTGTCCAGGATTGTCACGTAAGAGAAGGGAGCAGGATTAGACATCATTTGACTGAATTGATTTTGGAATGATCCTGTATTGGCAGTTGCCGCATCACTGATTGCGTATTTGACCAGATCGATGGGCATGTCGGTGCAGACTGTGGGTTGTTGAATTTCATTTTTTTCATTGACAATGCGCGGGTCACATATTGTCATTGTTCCTGACTCGTGTAACAGATAGATCTGGTTTTCAAAATAGACAACATCAACCACGTCTTTGAGGTTTGGAATAGTGGCATCAAAGAAGAAGCGGTCCTTGCTACCTTCATAGTCCAGAATTTCAGCATCCTCGCTATTATCATGTTTGAAGAACCACATAGCGTTGTTATCCGGACTGAGCACAAACATCCCGATTTCGCTGATCTCTATACTTTTGATCTCTCCCCATCCTTCCGCAGGGGTTGCCAATGTGCCAGAGACTGGCTCCAGGTCTGGCACACAGAATAGATAATTTCCCGCCTTGTCTAAAGCCAGAATGGGTGCTCCTTTGGGAATTGGTTTGTCAAACATCTTTTTGTTCAGCACTACCATGTCAACCAGAGGTTGGATTGTGATGCCGTCCACCGCTCCCGGCCCGCATTTGAAATTAGGATCCAGACTGTATTCGTAATCCTGACCGGTTTGAATCAAACGCTGAACCGTTCCGCTGTTGCTGTCCAGCAGATAAATATCGCTCTCGTTGGCTACCATTTGCGTGATATGCCATCCTCGATTTGTGTCTGTGCCCAGGATCGGGTAATAGTTCAGCCGTGTGATGTCATTGATCGTATCCAGTGTTTCTTCCGCTTTGGCGCGCAACATACGGGACTCTTCGCTTTGCCCAAAGTTGTCTGCCTGGTCCAACCATGTGAGCACTTGCATCCAGCTTGTGGCACGCAGGGTAGGATCAGAAGTGATGTCGGCTTCGGTGGCAGTGGCCATTGCTCTGCTCAGATATTCCTGACGTTGTTCATTGCGGCCAGTCGTAAAATAGACAGCCGAAGCAATAACTGCGATCAGGACAGGAACCACGATAGCAATTGCCAGCATTGTTTTGGGGGAGAGAGAAAGGTTGAGGGGATCGTCTCCCGGTAAAAATCGCCCCAGTAATTTTGAAAGGCGGTTCTTGATCTTGCCCTGGGTGGCTTTGCCGCTGACCCACAGGTCGGCCAGTTTCTCTTTTACCTCTGGTTGGCTGCGACGCATCTGGCGGCGTGGGCCAGGTTGTTTGGTCTGCGGCATGCTTACCTGCCCGGTGGGAGATGCTGATGGAACAACGCCACTTGTGTCGGGCTCCGCCGTCTGTCGGTCGGGAACCGGCGGAAGAGTTGTAAGCGGGATTTTCTCAATAGCTGGTTCAGCCGGAGGCGCTTCAGCCATAGGGGGCGGGCTGCCGGGGGGCTCAGCCGCCGCTGGCGGCGCAGCGGGTTCAACGGGTGCTTCGCTCTGGATACCTTGTGCCCGCGGCTGATAAATGCGCCCCTGTCCCCGGCGGAACTGGAGCAACACTGCTCGTAATTCGTTTAGAGATGGTTCAAGGATTCGGCGGCGTATCTGTCCGAGCGGCAGCCGGGAAATGTCTTCCAGCGTTCCCGCTGTCCAGGATTCTGGCGGTTCAGGGCAAAAGATCAGCAGATCGCCGGGAGCGGCTTCGGTTTGGAAATAACTGAGCTGGATTGAGCGCCCCACTCCCAGTCCGCGGCCGGCGGTAAAGGGTTCATAGAAAGTCTGAACACCTGTTTTTCCCAGGAAAAAGGATTTGGTATCGCCAGCATGCACAACAAAAATTTGATTTCTACGCAGAACAGCCAGATTAAAAATGCCGATTTTTTGTCTGTTTCCATGACCAGATTGATTTTTCTTTAAGAGGAAGCTGTTCAGGTCTTCGGCTACAGTGCGCAGACCGGTGGTGGCAGAACCGCGGGAATTGAAATACGTCGTTGCTAACCGGTTGAGCAATTCATCCATTTGGCTGAAGGGCAGCCAGGCATCTTCTTCCAGGGTCAGGAACAGGAAAAGAATGTCCTCGCTGCGGTTGCGATGGGCTCTTTTGGGGGCATCTTTCACCAGTAAGCCAGGAATTCTAACGCTTTCCTGACCGGCACTGCGGTGGAGTGGCAGAGTATAAATATCAAACACGTTTTTTCCTGTCGTTTTGTTGTTTTCTTTGAATTGATTATACATCCATTCGCTCATAGTTTTTTTCAATCATCTGTGCGCATCACAAAATTCATCATTCTATGTGCGATGATGATTACGGAAATGGTTGCATGCTCTGTACCTGCTTTGTTGATTCCCGGGTCCGAAAAGTTCATTCTTCTTAATCAGTGAAAATTTGGTATGATTAACAATATATTTGGGGAAACCTCGGTTATCATTTGTATTGTACTTTGATATTTAGTAGGGATGTTTTGCTTGTTTTTTGTGGTCAGATTGGTATACTTAATTAGATAGAGTTTTAACCATGAGTACTTTGTATCAAGCCATTGCTGAAATTGGCATATTTGTTGCAAGTAATGGTGGGAGGAACCTTTAGTATTTATCCTTAGAATTACCGATATAGGGAGATGTGAAAGGTATTCACATCGTCGGGCAATTTGTCCAGGAGGAGTTAGATGAAGACATTGAAAATCGCAGTTTTGATTGCCATGTTAGTGAACATGGTCTTTCTCACCGGGAGTGCGCCGCTTGATGCGGGGCCTGTTGTCCCGGATGTGGTAGAACCACCGGCAAAGATATCTCCTCGCCCGGCAGCGGTTCAGGGGACTGGTTCGCAGACTGTCAATGGCTGGCCCCCAACCAATTATGGCGGTTCAGGCGTGGCGACCAACCCTTCATATCCCAACCGTGTCATTTTGAATGGTTATGTTGGTGATTATGCCTGGGCGTTGTACGTCTTTACCCTGCCGCCCGAAGTAGCTGTTGATGGCACAAACTTGCTGGATCTCACTATTGGATTCTATGGCGGTGATTTCAATGCTGGCGGTGATCCGCCCGCAATTGAATTGTGGAATTACAATACGAGCGGGTATGCTACCAGCGTTGACGCAGCTTATGAAGCCACTGGCTGGCACATGATTAACACCACTGCCTTGGCGGCTGATCCTGTTTCGGATTATGTCGATGCCAATGGTCAAGTCTGGGTACGCATCCGCACCTACCCGGGCGTTTCCGCTTTTGTGGATAATGTTAAGGTGAGCTATATCTATAATAAGGCGCCCAATCCGCCGATCCTGGTTACGCCAGCGGATCACTCTATCAATATTTCCACATATCCCACTTTCACATGGGACGAGAACAGTAATGATATCAGCGTCAGTTATTCAGTGTATTTGCAGCGCTTTGGCGACCCCAACTTTACTATCGTTCCCGGTTGTACCGACGTTTTTGGTTCAAGCTGTACGCTGACCGGTTTTCCGGTTGCGGGCACGCCTTTGCTCCCCGGTTGGGCCTATGACTGGAAAGTGAGCGCCAAAGATGTCAGCAATTACACGGTCTTCAGCACCACTACCAGGCAGTTCACCACTTACGGTACTTGCCATGCGTTGACTTTCAATGTGTTTGGTAATTCCGGCGTCGCACCGTTGACATCGCCGATAAGTTCTTCGGGATGTCCGGATAATCATTACTATGCCGGAACCGTGGTCAATTTGACCGCACAGCCTGATATGGGCAAAGAAGTGTTCAGTTGGACGAACACGGACGATGATACTCTTGAGGGTTTGACCAATACGGTTACCATGCCGAATGCTGCTCATGCAGTTGACATTGTATATGAACCGTCCTGTTATCTTTTGACCGCTGCCTATACTGGCACTGGTCTTGATCCTACGGCCAGCCCGCTGCGCTCTTCACCCACCTGTGACCCGTTGGGCGATGGCTATTTCATTTATGATGAAGCCATAACCATGACTGCATATCCAGACCTGCCCTTGTGGTATCTGGCAAGCTGGACTGGTACATCTGGCGCTTTCAACAACACTTTCACCATGCCGCCCTATGATCACACTGTAACGGCTAATTACTCACAGGCCTGCTATTCATTGACCCTTACGCATAACGGTAACGGCGCCAATCCTATTGCCAATCCAACCATGTCTGCTGGCTGTGATCCCGGAAAATACTTGTCCGGCGAAGCCATTACATTGAACGCCACCCCGGACTTTGGCTATTCGGTGAGCGGCTGGACGGGCACGGATAACGATACCAGCACCAATAGCACCAATACACTGACCATGCCCAATTTCAATCAGAATGCGTCGGTGACCTATGCAGTAGCAGGCGCAACTGCCACGATCAACGGCAGCGTTAGTCTGACTGGCCGCCCGATACCGCCTAACAATCAATGGTTGACCAACCTGACCATCAAGCTGCTTTCCCCCGGTACATCCACGGTGCATTACACTTTCACTGTCAACACGGATAATATGGGCGAATTCAGCATCCCCGGTCTGATCCCGGGAACCTACGACATTCTCACCAAGGGTGCAACCACGCTGCAGAACAAGATATCTTCAAAGGTGATTGCCGACGGCTTGAATGCCTTTACAATGGGAACCCTCAAAGAAGGCGATTCAAACAATGACAATTATGTCAATGCCACCGACTTTTCCTTGTTGGCTGCTTCCTATGGTAAGTGCCTGGGGACGACTGGCTACAATGATTATGCCGATTTCAATAATGACAACTGCGTGACCGGGGCTGACTTCTCCTTGTTGGCCACGAACTACGGTCTTGGCGGACAGTGGTAAGTTTCTTTAGATCTATGAGTATCAAAGCAGCGCCAGGTTTCCTGGCGCTGCTCTTTCTGTTATCAGCCTGTCAACCCCAGGTCGAGGTAGAAGAAGCAGAACCATCTGCTTTGCCCGTGGTAACTGTTACACCAGTAGTGTTGGCTGCCGAAACAGCAGAGAAAGAACAGCATATTGCCCAGCCTCCTGAAAAAACAGCCGCTTTTTTTCTGGAATTACAGGACGAGCTGGTACAGGCTGGAGAAGAATTTGTAGTTTGTGTTCTTGTTGACACGGGCGGCCAGGAGGTGGATACAATCCAGGTCAGTTTGAATTTTGACTCCAAGCTGTTAGAAGTGGTTGAACTCCGACCCGGCGAAGTTTTCGATACAGAGCTGCAATCCATGTTTGATAACCAGGCCGGAATGATTGATTATGCTGCCGGTTTACTGGGAAGCAAACGAAGCGGGCAAGTGGAAGTTATGCAAATTGAATTGAAAGCACTGCAAGAAACCGCAGCCAGTACTTCGCTCTCATTCAATTTTGGCCTCCCGCGTGAAACCGGCGTCTACCTGGAAGGCTACTCGGTGCTTAAAGAAGATGGAGCCCAGGATTTTGTCATCCCACTGGAAGATGCTCCTGGCGAATAAGGGGACTATCTTTAATTGTTCAATAGTAATGATATAAGCCTCCTGATCCAAGCAGGAGGCTTATAATTTGCATATTCAATTGTGAGTCACAGGTGGAGAGCGTTCGCGCAAAAGTCAACCAGCTCCATTTCATCCGTGCTTTTCAATTAACTTCATTTGTGGTAATCTTATTTTTCAGTTATCCCCATTGCAGGAGGAACACCCTGTGCAAAAACGCCCGAAAATTTCTTTTGAGCTTATTCTTGTCCTCATCGTGCTGGTGATCCACATCTCCATGGCGGTGCGCCCGCCCAACAGTGTCATGAACTGGTTCATCGCCGATGACGTATTCTATTATTTCAAAACCGCCCAAAATATTGCCGCGGGGAGCGGCGTGACCTTTGATGGCATTGCCCAATCCAATGGCTTTCATCCTTTATGGATGTTGATCTGTATTCCTGTCTTTGCTCTTGCAAACACAACAAATCTCATCCTCCCTTTACGCATCATTATGCTCGTCCTGGGCTTGTTCAGTGCCGGAACGGGCGTCTTTTTGTATCGCTTGCTCAAGAAAGTAACCTCGCGGGAAATTGCTGCTGTTGTCTCGCTGGTCTGGGTACTTTCCCCCACTGTGCATGCCACCGTTACCCGCCTCGGCCTCGAAACGGGCGTGAATGCCTTCTTTATTGTATTGTTACTTTATTTGTTTGCCAATTGGGAAGAACGGCAGCGCCAGGGCCAACCCGGTACCTGGAAGCAGGTCCTCTGGCTGGGGCTTGTGGCCGTTCTCACCCTGTACAGCCGTCTTGATAACAGCTTTCTGGTCTGCATCGTCGGTGCCTGGATTGTTCTCCGTAGCAGCAGTATTGACCGCTCCCTGTTTGTTGGCGAACTGCTCTCCACCGGATTGGCAGTTTTTCTGGCGTTTGTGCTTCGCCTGGGATTAGGCAATGCTTATTACCAAATGGTCTCAGCCATGATCCTCATGTTAGTCGCTGCTATGGCCATCCGCGCGCTTTTTCATTATCTGTTCGGCTTGTACAATCGTTCATTTCTGCATCAGGCAAGTGTGAAAAACATTGTATTGCGCATAGCCGTTTCGACTGCTGCTGGTACGGCTGCGATCACCGTGCTGGTCATGGCGCTCATCCGCATGGGCCGCTTGACCAGCTTCCCGCGCTCGGCTTTGCTCATCGAATTTATTCTCTCGCTCATCTTTGCTGCAGCGCTGCGCTTTATCGTGCGCAAGTGGGGTGTTCAGCCAGCCGCTGCGGAACCTGCCGTAAGCGGATATGGTTTGAAACAGGTCTTGCAGTTCAATGAGCTGCGCCTCGAAAACTGGAAGTTGTTTTTTACTCGGTTTGCCGCCTATTTCCTGCCCCTGGGCGCTGCGCTTGGTGCGTACATGGCCTACAACCATGCGAAATTCGGCACCTCCACCCCTGTCAGCGGGCAGATCAAACGCTGGTGGGGCACCATTTATACTGTTTACGGCCGGCCCAAATCAGACTTGTGGGGTGTATTGGGTTTCGACAAGAACGGCTCATGGCGCATCATCACTGATCCCATCTATGAATTAGCCAAGACCATGGCTGAGAATCGCGGTTTGGAATCAGGAAGCAGTCTCTATTCGGGCATCGTTGTCGCGGGTATTGTGCTTATCCTTGCCTTTGCGCTCGCGATTCTTGCCCTGAACCGCAAATATACAGCTTCGGCCTGGAAGGGTTTGGGTTTGATGCCCCTGTGGGCTGGCAGCATGATCCAGATGGCTAATTACACCATGACGGGTTATGTGGCGGCAAAAGCCTGGTATTGGGTAGGCCAGATGCTGTTTGCTACGTTGATCCTGGCTATCATGGCCGAGATCGTCTGGCGTAAGCTGCAAGCCACCAAACTTGATAAGCGCATCCTGCAAGCCCTGCCAGCGATTATTTCTGTGATCCTGGTTGTGGGTTATGTGAATTATTCTATGGAGCTTGTCCCGCCTACCGTTTCCCCGGAAAATGAAGAAGTTTATCTGGGCGGCGCTCATGGTCTGGAAACCTATACCGAGCCGGGTTCCCTGATCGGTTCAACCGGCGGGGGAGTACTCGGCTATTTCACCCAGGGTCGCACTATCGTCAATCTGGATGGCCTGATCAACAGCTATGATTATTACCTGTTGATGCAGGAAGGCAGAGCCAGCGAGTATCTGGACGAAATTGGCCTGGACTATCTGTATGGCGCGCGCTACGTGCTGGAAGAAAGCGAACCGTATTTCAACACCTTCCACGGCCGCACCGAATATATCGGAGAGGTGGTCGGTTCAGCGCTGATGCACTACCTGCCGGAGGATCAAGCCCAACCATAAAGAGATTTTCTGGTGCAAGGTCGAGGCATTTGCTGTACAATGCGCCTTGACCTTGCAGCCTTTTATCTTTACCATTTTTCCATAAAAACAGAGGCTGCCCATATTGGGCAGCCTCTGTCAATATCAAAAACAAACTGCTGCTAAACGAACCCTGTTACCAATGCCAGCAGCAAACCGCCGGCAATCACACTGCCCAACTGTCCGGCAGTGTTGGAGCCCATGGCGTGCATCAGGATGAAGTTATGGGGATCTTCCTCGTGTGCCATCTGGGCCGAAAGACGGCCTGCCATCGGGAAGGCACTGATACCGCAGGCACCGATCAACGGATTGATCTTGCCGCCGGTAACGAAGTTCATCAGCTTCCCAAACATCAGCCCCATCACTGTGTCCATGATGAAGGCCAGCAAACCCAGTGCCAGGATCATCAGTGTTTTGGCATCGATGAAGCTCTCAGCAGCCATCGTGGTACCAATCGCCAATCCCAGGAAAAGCGTCGCCACATTGATGATCTCGTTTTGTGCTGACTTGTCCAGGCGATCCACTACACCGCTTTCTTTCAGCAGGTTGCCCAGCATCAATGTCGCAATCAGCGGGGCTGCGTCCGGGGCGATCAAGCTGATGATCACCGTTACGGCCAGGGGGAAGATGACCACTGCCGCTTTGGAGACCGACCGGGGGCTGTAATCCATGCGGATGCTGCGTCCTTTTTTAGTGGTCATCAAGCGCATCACAGGCGGCTGGATGATCGGGATCAGACTCATATACGAATACGCCGCTACTGCAATTGGCCCCATGAGTGCAGGGGCGAGAATATTGGTAACAAAGATCGCCGTCGGGCCGTCAATGGCGCCGATCACGCCGATGGAGGCAGCTTCGTTGAGCGGGAAGCCCAGCAGAGTTGCCAGAATGAGGGTGCCGTAGATGCCGAATTGTCCGGCTGCGCCCAGCAGCACCATGTGTGGCATGGCCAGCAGCGGACGGAAGTCGATCATTGCTCCTACGCCGATGAAGATCAGCAGCGGGAAGAGTTCTGTGCCGATGCCGAAATCGTAGATGAACTCGAACACGCCGTGATCTGATGACATGCCCAGGTTTGCGAGGATACAGCCGAAGCCGATTGGGAGCAGGAGGTTTGGTTCATACTCCTTCACAATCGCCAGAGCGATGAGGATGCCGCCAACGGCCAGCATGACTGCATTGCCCCAGTAGAAACTGGCGAAGCCACGGGTGATTTCCTCAAGGATTGATGTAAAATCCATTTTGGCCTCTTTCTCAGTCGCTGAATTCCATCAGCGGCTGGCCGTGCTTGACATGATCGCCGGGGCTTACATGAATGCGGGCGATCGTGCCGTCGCGGCTGGCGCGGATGGAATTGTTCATTTTCATCACTTCCAGGACCAACAATTACTGTCCGTTTTTCACGGCTTCCCCTTCACGAACACTTAAGGAGAGGATTACACCAGGAATGGGTGCGGGAACGGTTTTCGCGCCGCCCTGGACGGGGGCTGCCGCTGCGGCAACTGCCGGTGCAGCGGGGGCCGAAGGCGACGGGGCGGATGGGGCTGCTGCAACCGCGGCCTGCACTTCTTCGGGCCACACTTCAAAGGTCTCACCGTCTACCTTTGCCAGGATGGGGCGCGTTTTTGTATCTTCTACTTCAACATCATACGTTTCATTGTCAACTTTGACACGTAGTTTCATCAAAACCACCTCGTGATCTTTTTAGTGTTTCCGGTTATTTTTGCAAAGGAGCAACTTGCCATGCGCTCAGTTCAGATGACTCTGGCGCAGTGGTCAGACTGGCACTGGATTTCTGGAAAGCAAGGGCTACTGTAACTGCCGCAGCAGCGGCCTTACGCTTGCTGTCTCCGGCAGCGGTTGGTATTTCCGCTTCCTCGACTTCTTCCATTTCAGCTTCAACCACTTTTTTCTTAGGTGTGGTGATTCTGACCAACAGCTCCATGGCGCCCCACAGGATCAAGATCGCGACAAAGATCAAGATAATGCCGATCAATGAGATCCAAAGGGAAATTGCCAGATTACTCATGGGTTTCTCCTTTTATACGGGCATGTTGCCGTGTTTGCGCGGCAGGTTTTGCTTGCGTTTGTTGCGCAGAGTCTTCAGTGCGGCAACGATCATCGGGCGGGTTTCCTTGGGTTCGATCACATCATCAATGTAACCAGCTTGTGCGGAAGCATAGGGGTTGAGGAACAGGTCCTTGTAATCCTGGGTAAGCTTTTCGCGTTCTGCTTCAGGATCTTCGGCAGCCTTGATCTGTCTACGGTAGAGGATATTGGCTGCGCCGCCGGCGCCCATTACTGCGATCTCGGCACTCGGCCAGGCATACGTAACATCTGTGTCCATGTATTTGCTGCTCATGGCGATATAGGCGCCGCCGTATGCTTTGCGGGTGACGATGGAGATCTTGGGATTGGTGGCATTCGCATAGGCGTACAAAATCTTGGCGCCGTGGCGAATGACGCCGCCGTGTTCCTGGTTGATGCCGGGCAGGAAGCCGGGCGAGTCGACGAAGGTAACCAGCGGGACATTGAAACTGTCGCAGAAACGCACAAAGCGGGCGATCTTGTCGGCGGCGTCAATGTTCAATGAACCTGCCAGAACACTGGGTTCCTGACCGACGATACCCACACTGTACCCGCCGATGCGCGCCATACCGATCAAGGCATTTTGAGCATAGGTGGATTGCAGTTCCAGGAAGGAGCCTTTGTCTACTACCAGCTCGACGACGTCGTGCATGCGGTAGGGGGTTTGCGGGTTGATGGGGACGATGGAATTGAGGACCTCATCCATTCGGCCGGGGTCATCCGCCGGTTCGACATAAGGCGGATTTTCCATATTGTTGTTGGGCAAATAGCTGACCAGCCGCCGCGCCAGGGCCAATGCGTCCTGGTCGCTGGGGGCTGCCATGTGGGCAATGCCGCTGATGCCGAGGTGGGTGGCTGCGCCGCCCAGGCTTTCGAAATCTGTTTCTTCGCCGGTCACCGATTTGATCACCTGTGGCCCGGTCAGGAACATGAAGGATTTCTTCTCGACCATGATGATAAAATCTTGCAAAACGGGCGAGTACGCTGCACCGCCGGCGCAGGGGCCCATCACCAGACTGATTTGGGGAACAACGCCGGAATACTGCGAGTTGCGGCGGAAAATTTCGGCATATCCACCCAGGCTGTAAATGCCTTCCTGAATGCGGGCGCCTCCGGAGTCCAGGATACCGATCACCGGGGTGCCATTGCTGGCAGCCAGGTCCATTACATGGCTGATCTTTTGGCCTTGCATTTCACCCAGCGAGCCACCGCTGACAGTGAAGTCCTGTGCATAAACATAAATGGTGCGGCCGTCGATCTGGCCGTAGCCAGTGACCACACCATCGCCGAGAAGTTTCTCGCCGCCAAGTTCCAAATCGTGCTTGCGGGATGTTACAAATGGTTCCAACTCCTGAAAAGTGCCTGGATCCAGCAGAAGGTCGATTCGTTCGCGGGCTGTCAGCTTGCCTTTGGCGTGCTGTTTTTCAATCCGCTTCTCGCCGCCGCCGAGGCGCGACTTTTTGCGTTTCTCACGCAGTTCCAAAATTCGGGGATCTTCGGGCATACGCATTCCTTTAATAGGTTGAAAATTTGGATAGATGAATGGATAAACAAATCATGCCTGAACATTGTCAGACAATCACAGCTTTATTAGATTTTATCATAAATCATCTTCTTAGTCACTTGATGAAAATCATATTGCCAACGGGTTATTACATTACTTTCAGGTTAGCTTATGCAGGTTTGTCTAGTCCACCTGGTCTACCTGGTTTTATTGCCTGATTCATCGGTTTCTTGCAATGACACACTTTTTATTCTTGTTTTTTGGGAGCACAGGCGCTTTTCTTGTCCTGTTAAACTGGCCGGCCAGAGTGCGTTATTGGCTTTGCTGCCTTTCAACTTTGTAAATCGACGTTCATATTTCTCTAATTTGTTCATGTTAGGATTTTAATAGTGATTATTTATAGGAGGTAGGAAATATGCAGCCCAAAAAACGCTTATTGGTACTTGTATTGATTTTGATCTTTAGCATCTCATGCCGCTCTGTCGGTGCATTTTCGTGGGGCGGGAAGGATGCTGCCGCAGTTGATCCGGCGCCCGGGCCAGTACGGGAAAATGTTCAACCCGATGCGCTGTCAAAGCCCCAGGCCGCGCCAGAAGAGGTCTGGGCGCCCGAACCTGAAGAAGATCCCCAGCAGCCTTTACTGCCTTCTCCAGTCCCACAGGAGCAGCAGGCTGATCAGCAGGCGTCCCCTGCAATCCCGCAGGGACCCATTGGTCCAAAATCTTATCCCGCCGGCATCAATCCCTTGAGCGGCTTGCCGGTAGTGAACCCTGATAATCTTTCATTACCGCCGGCGCTGGTATCGATCACCAATTGGCCGCCGGCAGCCCGGCCGCAAGCCGGTCTTTCGTTCAGCCCCTTTGTCTATGAATTGTATATTGGCGAAGGTATGTCCCGCTTCCTGGCTATGTTCTATGGTGATTTCCCAATGTCCGAGAACCCTGCTGATGCCGGCAATTCTCTGGTGGGTCCTATTCGTTCGGGACGCCTGCCTTATGAATCACTGCGAAATCTTTATAATGGGTTTTTGGTTATGTCTTCTGCCTACTCTGGCGTGGCCGCCAATTTGAGCCAGTATAGTAATATCTACGGCTCGGATACGGATGATATCAATTCCGCCATGATCCCGGTCGACAAAATGGAACAGATCGCCCAGGCCAACCAAAAGCGGCTGGGTGAAAATTCACTGCAGGGCAATGTCTATGATGAAACCCCGCTCTCTGGTGGTCAACCAGCCAATCGCTTGTGGTTCATTTATAATCAGATTGATCAGGTCGTCTGGCAGTACGATCCACAAAGCGGTGCATACCGCCGCTACCAGGACAATGCCGATGGCACAACTTTCATTCAGGCCACAGACCGCATCAATGGCGAAGGGTTGACCTACGAGAACGTCATCCTTCTCTTTGCCCAACATCGTGCCTGCAATGAAGTGGCATTCGACATTGATTTGCAGTACATTCCCCGTTCTCCGGCGCTGCTCTTCCGCGATGGTCAGATGCACAAGATTTTTTGGACCACCAGAAGCGAGGAATATGAACGTACGACCGGCAAGTTGCGCCCGATCCGCTTTATCGATGAGAACGGCAATCCTATCTCCCTCAAGCCAGGCCAGACCTGGGTTCATCTTGTGCCAACCGGCACACCGTATTGGGAGGCTCCTGATCGCCAGGAAGTGCCGATGAATGCACCGCAATGGGTTGCATCCGATCCTTCCGGCTTGCTCTATAACCTTCTGAATAATCGCGACGAAGGCTCCTCTAACTGGGTCTCGCGCTACTATGCTTCCATGATCGTCTACGACCAGGCTGTCTGCGAAGCACTGCGTTAGGTTTAATTGGTGATCGCTGATTGCATGGGCTGTCTCAAATCATCTGAGACAGCCCGTTTTTCTTCTCCGTGCCTTCAGCGTACGTATATTATGAACATCACACAGTATCCAAGGGGAACTTAATTCCGACTTCGACATTCCGTCAGGCCAGCCCCGTAGTATACTATGGGCAGCGTTCTTCGGAACCAAACTCCCATACAAAGGAGCAGTGGAATGAAATTGTTGATTGCAGCCGATATGGAAGGTATTTCGGGTGTCGTGGCCTGGGATCATGTGTCCGCCAAACATCCAGAGTATACTCGTTTTCGAAAAATGATGACAGCCGACGTGAATGCAGCCATTGAAGGTGCATTGAAAGCCGGTGCAGATGAAATCCTGGTGGCCGATGGGCATGGCTCTGGCAATAATATCCTCATCGAAGATCTTAACCCCGTTGCCAGTCTCCATTCCGGCAATGCTGCCCCCTTTGCGATGGTACAGGGCGTGGGCAGTGACGTGGATGCTGCTATGTTTATCGGTTACCATGCCCGCGTTGGCTCTACACCCGCGGTTTTGGATCATACCTGGTCCAGCAGAGTTGTTGCCAATGTGTGGCTTAATGGCAAGATCATTGGCGAAACCGGATTAAATGCTGCTGTTTGTGCGCATTACGGTGTCCCGGTGATCATGGTTTCCGGTGACCAGACATTGGCATCCGAAGTCAATAAGACTATTCCCGGTGTCGAGACCGCAATTGTCAAAATCGCTACCAGTCACCAATCTGCACAATGCTATTCATTGAAGGAATCGCGCGGGCGCATTCGTGAAGCCTCGGAACGCGCTGTGCAGCGTCTCAAGAAAGGAGAGGGGCCAAAGCCGTATCAGATTTCTAAACCAATTACTGTCACAGTGGAACTCAAGACCTCCGGTATGGTGGATGGCTCTTCATTGATACCCAATGTGAAACGTCTGGATGCCCGCCGCGTGGAATTTGAATGCACGGATATGCTTCATGCTTACCATGCCTTCCGTTCTTTGGTTGGTATGACCTTCTAAAGGTGCATCTGTCGTATCCTATGCACCTGGCGAAGTGTGTCTTGAGACAGAGAGAAATACAATGCCATATCCTCTAAAACTGGACTTGCTCCACGGCAGCCTGGAATTTCCTGCTTATCTTCCTGATGCCACTTTTGGCGTCGTTCGGGCAGTGGATTCAGTGGATCTGGAGGACAGCCAAATCCAGGCCGTGGTGATGAACAGTTTTCATCTCATGCAGCGTCCGGGTTCCTCCACAGTGACTGCTCTCGGCGGGCTGCATAAGATGAGCGGTTGGCAGCACCCGATCATTACCGATTCGGGTGGATTTCAAGCTTATTCCCTCATTCGTCAGAATCCAAAATTTGGCAAGCTCACCGAAAAAGGTCTTGTTTTCCAGCCTGAGGGCAGCTCGCGCAAATATCAGTTAACCCCCGAGAAAAGCATTCAGCTTCAGCTCAGTTATGGCACGGATGTTGCCATTTGTCTCGATGACTGCACTCACGTCGATGCCCCGTATGAAGAGCAATGTCTTTCTGTGGAGCGCACTATTGCCTGGGCGCGCCGCAGCCGGGATGAGTATGACCGTCTTATGGCACAAAAGAATCTGCCCGAAGCACAGCGCCCCCTATTGTTTGGTGTCATCCAGGGCGGCGGCGAACCTGAACTGCGCCGCCAATGCGCCGAAGCTTTGCTTGAGATTGGCTTTGATGGCTATGGCTTTGGCGGTTGGCCCCTGGACGGCGAGGGCAATCTGCTTACTGACATTCTTGCTTACACCCGCTCCCTCATTCCCGAAGAATATCCAATCCATGCGCTGGGAATCGGTCACCCCAAGAATGTCCTCCAGTGTTACGAGTTAGGCTATGGCATTTTCGATTGCGCCATGCCCACTCGCGATGCGCGTCATGGCCGTCTTTATACCTTTGTCCATCCGGCGGATGGCCCTGGGGCAGGTCTGGACGGTGATTGGCTTAAGTATCTCTACATTAATGACAAGCAGCATATTCGCGACAGCCGCCCTGTGCATCCTTACTGCGATTGTTTAGTCTGCCGTAATTATTCACTGGGTTATTTACGCCACTTATTCAAGATGAACGATAGTCTTTATCACCGGCTCGCTACGTTGCACAATCTGCGCTTTATGACTCAGCTTATGCAGCGCATTCGGACGAGATTTCATGGCTGATACTGCTCGCCTGGAGGAGCTGGTGATTGCCGTACGCCGCGGCACCCGCTACCGTACGATCCATGAAGACCTTATACGCCGGGTGGGAGCGCGGGAACTGGAGAAACGTTCCAGTTTCAAGGAAGCCGTCAAAACCACCCGCAGCAAGTTGCATCAGATTGGTGGAGCTTATCTTGAGAGCGGTGCTTCTTTTGATGGCTGGCGAGACAAACTTGCTGATTTGCCACCTTCAGCTACAGATCCCCTTGTGCTGAAATTTTGCCGTCAGGCAATGGCGCAGCATGCTTCCACACGCGAACGAATACCCATTCTGGAAGAGTTCTTCCATCAGGTACTGGCACCGTTGGGGGAGATACATTCTGTACTTGATTTGGCTTGCGGTCTCAATCCCCTTGCCCTGGCCTGGATGCCTCTTGCAGACGATGTTGTTTACCATGCTTGTGATATTTATCAAGATATGCTCGACTTTGTCAGCCAATTCCTCAGTCACTGCGGCGTTGAAAATCACATCTCGATGTGTGATTTGTCCGTCGCCTGTCCGCCGCAAACTGTGCAGGTGGCCTTTTTGTTAAAAACCATTCCTTGTCTGGAACAGTTGGATAAATCCATAGGTCTCCGACTGCTGGATGACATTTCCGCGGAGCATCTTCTGGTCTCTTTTCCCGCCCGCAGTTTGGGCGGACGGGCCAAAGGCATGGTGCAAAATTATGAAAATCATTTCAATCAGCTTGTTGCAGGGCGTGGTTGGGAGATTCAACGTTTTGAATACAGTACAGAGCTGGCCTTTCTGGTCAGCCGGTAAGAGAACATGATAAAGCTCACTGAACAGCAGCAGGAAGACCTGGCGGCCCAAATTTTCCAATCCCGTAAATATCGCGGTTTGAATATTCCACTCGCCACCGTGCAAAACCTGTTGACACAGGAAGCAGACAAGCATTCTTCCACCCGTGCCCTGGTCAAAGCCGTGCGGCACAAAATGCATAACATCGTTGCCCCCTATCTGGGCGATCCTGAATACAGCATGGCCGAGCGTTGTCTGCAGAAAGCTTTTGATAAACACGATCCTGCGGAGGTTCGTCTGGCTTGCTCACGCCTGATGGGGGCGCACGCTTCCACGCGGGAGAGGCTGCCTGTGCTTCAGGAGTTTTATGATGCTATTTTTTCTACCATCGGTCGTCCGTCGGTGATCCTTGATCTCGCATGCGGCCTGAATCCACTAGCCTATCCCTGGATGAATTTACCCCTTTCCACCCAGTATTGGGCCTATGACCTTCACCAGCCGCGGGTGGACATGCTCAACCGCTATTTTGGATTGCAAGGCTTGCAGCCCCTGGCACGCCATCAAGACATCCTCGTAGAGCCACCGCAGATTGAAGCAGACGTGGCCTTCTTTTTCAAAGAAGCCCATCGATTCGAACAACGCCAACGCGGCTGCAACCGGGCTTTTTGGCAGGCAGTCAATTCCCGGATGCTGGTTGTAACCCTGCCAGCCGTCAGCCTAACCGGAAAGCATCAATTGGCTGACCAGCAGCGCAATCTGGTGTACACTACGATTGACGATTTGCCCTGGCATGTGACTGAACTGTGCGTTGGCACAGAATTGATCTTCTGTATTGAAAAAGGTTATGGCGCGAAGAAAGAGTAAGCAGCAATCCCCATTGAGCAGCGAAGAGATCCTCGAACAACAGATGGAGCGATTCCAGCCTTTGCTGGATGAAAAAGAATGGCTGCGTATGCGCGCAGAGCTTCAAATGCCTCTCTATCAGGCAGTGCGGGCCAACCCATTGAAAGTTGACCCCCAGCAGGCTATTCAGCGATGGGTGCGCAATTATGATTGGACCATTGAGGCCGTGCCATTTTGCTCCACGGGCTGGTGGATTTCTTCCAGTCCACAGCCGATCAGCCATCCTGTGGAGCACCGGCTGGGTGAGTATTACATTCAAGACGCAGCTTCGATGATGCCGGTGGAATTATTTGATTTCCAGGAGCTTGAAGCTCCTCTCATTCTCGATATGGCCGCCTCGCCAGGTGGCAAGACGACCCACATTGTCAGCCGCACAGGCGACCGTGGTCTTGTCATCGCCAATGACTCAAGCCGTGACCGCATCACTGCTCTGCGCCTGGTGATGCAGTCCTGGGGGGCGATCAATATCGCTGCGACCCATTACCCGGGTGAAAAATATGGAGTCTGGTTCCCTGAAACCTTTGATCGGGTCTTGTTAGATGCACCCTGTTCCATGCAGGGATTGCGTGCCACCGAATCGCATAACCTGCGCACTATTTCGCAAAAAGAGCTTCTTTCTCTGGCGCGCCGTCAGGTGCGCCTCCTCACCAGTGCATTGCGGGCGGTCAAGGTCGGCGGGCAGGTGGTCTATGCTACCTGTACCCTTTCCCCGGAAGAGGATGAAGCTGTTCTCGATGCTGTCTTAAAGCGCTTTGCCGGCGCAGTGGAAGTTGTCAATCTCTCGCATCAATTCTCTGGGATAGGCAAGGCGCTCCCTGGTTATGGTGACCAGTCTTTTGATCCCACCGTGCAGGGGGCTGCGCGCCTCTGGCCGCACCGTTTTGGGACTGCTGGTTTTTTCACCGCTTTGCTGACCAAGACAGCTCCTTTTCCAGGCAGGCAGGATTCTCCACCTGCACGTCCCTTTGAGCGCACCGGACTGCGCTGGTTGACTCGCTCTGGTGAGGATGCTCTATTGGGGAGGATGCAAGATATGTACGGCATCAATTTTGAACCGGTGTTGGCGCAACAGGGTTTGACATTGTGGCAGCGTAATCAGCGTATCTTTGCTTTACCAGAGGCCTACCTTGACCATTTTGAGACTTTGCCGTTTCAATTCCTGGGGATGCTGGTGGGCGAAGAGACTCCTTCCGGTTTTGCACCATCCTTTGAGTGGGTGGCTCGTTTTGGCCGCCAGGCGACCACTGGTACAGTAATCCTGACGCTTCAACAGGTCAGCGCCTGGCTGCGGGGAGAAAATATTCCTGGTCGTTTTGGCGGTCAGGATGACCGCGGCAAGGTGTTAATTGTCGTAGATGAAACCAAACGTTTGTTGGGGAGGGGCAGGGTGCTCTCGGATCGACTCAAAAACCTGACGCCACCCAGACTGGTCTACTAACGCCGGAGTAATCTGATCTTGTTTTTTGCTGCCCAGAGTGAGAGTTTTGTCGATTTAACATTAATTTTTCCATTAAATCCAGTTATGGCGGCTCGGCGTGTAAGGAGGGTGTAAGGATGGGGATAGCTGAACTTTGTTGCTTTGGTGTATACTTAATAAAATCAACGTGACTGTAATTGGCGCATGACAATCGGCTTGAGATGCTTGGTCTTTCTATACAGATTGAGAGCACGACCATATTTCTCGCCAAGCTGTTAGTTTGGTAGGACGGTACTTAAACGTGGTTTGATTTTTAACCGCCAATCTACGTTAATTTCCGCTAATTTTTGGGTGTTTTAAGGCATTTTTCGACAAGATTAGCGAGAATTCGTGGTTTATTTGAAGATTAAGCAAGACTCCACGGTTAACTACCGTGATACCGTTAGTTTTTGATCCGTTGAAAAACAGTTTGACAGAAGATTTTCAGGATTTTGGTGGAAAACATGGCAAGTGACCACACCCAGGTTCGTCGCACAAACATCTTTGATAAGTCCATCATGGTAGATCTGACGCACGCTGTGACGGAGATTACTTCCTGTTTGGAGCAAGAACAATTAATAAAAGCCAGTGCTACACACCTGATGCGTTTGTTGAATGCGGATGGATGTTTTGTTGCTGGATGGCATCCTGAAACCCAGGAAAATTTGGTCTGCAAGTTATTTGACCCCCCCTTTTTTCAAAAATCAGACTATCAGTTTGATCCGTGCCTTCTTTTGCAAAGCCGGAGGCTGCATCTGGTTTTGCAAGAAGGCCGTATTTTGCAGGTCGATGTATCTGATTCTGCTCTTAGCGCGATTGAACGGCAAGTCTTTAGTGGTACTGGTATCAAAAGCATGTTGCTGTTGCCGCTGATAGCAGCCGATCGGTTTCAAGGTGCGATTGGGGTGCTGCATATACAAAAACCTCGTCTATATGATAAGCAGGACATTCTGGTCGGTTACCTCATTTCCAGCCAGGCTTCCACCTCATTATCCAACGCATATCTTTTTCAGGATTCGCGCCAACGCACCGAGGAGCTCGATGCCGTGCGCAAAGCTGCATTGAGTATTACAGCCAGTCTTGACTTGCAGCAAGTGCTGAACGCAATTTTGAAGAGCACGCTGGAATTATTGAGTGAAGTGGCAGACGCCCATATATTTCTGTATCAAAACGGAAAACTGATTTTTGGCGCAACCCGTTGGAGAGATGGACGTTCAAATGACCTTTGGGCGGAACCACGTCCTGGGGGGCTCACCTATACCGTTGCCAGACAGGGGGAAGAGGTCCTCGTTGAAGACATGCAGGATCATCCGCTCTTCCCAAAAGATATTGTTGATTGGGAGGGGGCGATCATTGGCCTGCCGTTGAAGATTGGTCAGACCGTCGTGGGTGTGATGAATGTGGCCTGCCAGCAGCCGCGCAAGTTTTTGCCTTCCGAGCTGCGCATTCTCAAGCTGCTCGGCGATCAGGCTGCTATTGCCATTGAAAAAGCCCGTTTGCATCAATTGCTGGATCAGCAGGCACATACCGATGCTCTCACTGCTTTGCCCAACCGACGGGCCTTCATGGAACGTTTGGAGTTGGAAGTGCTGCGTTCCCGCCGTTACCACCATCCATTTGCGCTGGCGATGATGGATATTAATCAGTTCAAGTCTGTTAATGACCGTTATGGTCATCCCGTTGGGGATTTGGTTTTGCAGCAAACAGGTAAATTTCTCCAGGATTCGATTCGCGACACAGATTTTGTGGCCCGTTTTGGTGGAGATGAGTTCGTCTTCATTTTCCCGGAAACGAATTTGGCCTCGGCTCAGATACTCTTCGGAAAGATCACTGATAGTTTTTCAAAATTCCCATTTAAGCTGCCTGACGATAAAGAGATCAAATTAACCACCGCGGTTGGTGTTTCAGTTTTTCCGGATATGGCCACGAATGGAGAACACCTGGTGCAGTTAGCCGATCAGGAGATGTATCAGCACAAGCGGAAGCTCAGTCAAGGTTAGGCCAGCCGTTTGAAAGGGGACAATGTAATGAACAAGCGAGTCTTGTTTTTGATTTTTGGGGTCTTTTTGTTGATTTCCTGTTCCCCTTTATCAATACTTCTTTCAACAGAACAAACAGAATCTATAGAACCCAGCCTTCCCATTATCACGGCAACAATTCAGCCAAATATCAGCAGTAACACAGAGACAGAACCAACCTCCTCACCGCAAAAGTCTCCCACTCCCGCGCTGTTGCCGCCAGAGGATGAATCTCCTTTGCATGCAAGCTTTCCGTCTGATAAATTCCCCTCAGGGCAGATCGTTGGCCTGTGGGTTGATCCCCAGGGTAGTTTGTGGGTGAGCGGCAGTCAGGGTGTCTACCGCAGGGATGACGATGGTTGGCTTGCGCTCTATACCTCGCCGGCTGGGCAAATCCTGGGGCAGGATGATATTGGCCGGGTGTGGGTGCTTCTCGATGAGGGCAATCAGATTGCTGCCTATCGCGATGGTAATTGGCTTCTCTATGGCCCGGAGCGTGGTTGGCAGCCAGTTGCCTGGGGGGGGTATCTTTCACGCGGCTTTGGGGATGGCCTGGTCACTGATGATCAGGGCAGGCTGTGGCTGGCGACTGGCGGCGATGATTTGCGCCGGCTTGATCCAACCAATGGCCTCTGGACGCGGTTGACCGCCCGGCAGATAGGCTATCAACCCCCGCAGGAAGAAGGATATCAAGGTCATTTTTTGACCGATGTGGTCCGTTCAGACTCCGGAAAGATTTGGATTGCAAATTGCATCGGGATCGGCGAGTCGTTAGCTGGTCAGGGCATCCGCCGCTTCGATGGACAGAATTGGCAGGACACATCTTTTACTGAGGACGACTGTATCTTTGATTTGGAAGTGGGGGCAAGAGGGGTGGTCTGGGCGGGTGCGGTTGATGCCCTGCTGCAATACTCTCCCATTACCGGCTCCTGGTCGCGCATTGAACTGCCCTTGTGGGGCCGCTTCCAGGTCGTTGTGGATGTTACCCTCGATGAACAGGGGCGTCCCTGGGTGGAGCTGCTGCGCGCCGGCGGCGCAAGTCTGGATGGTGGTGCAGCCCGCTATTATTTGGATGGAAATACCTGGATCCCTGTGTTTGAGCTTTCGGAATGGCAGCCGAACACGCTGGCGCTTGCCGGGGAGGGCACGGCCTGGCTTTTCCTGGACGGCATGCTGTATTATTATTCCAGTGATGGCTTGCAGGAGGTTGCTCCGGTGCCGGCCCAGTATGCTGATCTGGTTTTGGATGGCGGCGGAAGGCTCTGGATTGCGAGAATGCTGGCTGCCGATGGCCAGTTGTGGTGGTATGATCCGCCGCAGCCCGAGGAAGGATCATAGTTCCTCTTCTGTGCCCAGGTGGGTGGTATTGTATTCCCGATGTGTAACAGTGACCAAACTGTCTGCGGGGCTTTCTTGACAAATTGCAAGCGGGACGTATATACTGATTTAGGCTACGTGAGTTTTGGCAGCATTCTCTCTATAGAGTTCTTTACAGGTGGGTATGGCTCGTAAGAAAAAGACCAAGAAAAAAAATAATCTTTTACCCATAATACCAGTCATTGTATTGGTGTTGATTTTCTTTTTTGCTTTTTTCAATGAAATCAAGATCGTTGTGGGTTTTTGGTGGTGGGTCATTACTGCCATTCCCAAAGTCATTCTGGGGATGGATATTGGAGTGATGTCACGCGGTGATGATTTTTACCAGGTGCAAAGGATTGTCCGTTTTAATTTAATTATTGGCCTGGGTTTCGTTTTTGTTTTTTGGTTGTTCCTTGCTGCACTGCAATCCCTCCTGCCAATTTCATCTATCAGGGAAATATTTTCAACCATGCGTATTGTATTTCGCCATTTTCGGGGAAAGCAGGTTCGTATTGCGCGCGTGGTTGGCGGGCATAACGTTTCCCCTGAAGAAAAAATGCAGCGTAAGAAAAAGTTTTCGTTTATCACAAATTTGATGCTGGATGATGAAGATAAGAAAGTGAAGTTTGAACGTGGAGTGATTCTGTTGGATTCGGACAGTGCAATAGCTTTGGAAGAAATGACATCTGCTCCTGATTTGGTACTCATTGCATGGCGTTGGTTGTTAAGAACACTAAGACTTTTAGATGATGATACACCTCGTGTTTGCGGACCGGGGCTGATTTTCATCCATCCTTGGGAGCGGGTACATTCTTTTGTTGATCTGCGCAAACAAATCCGTTCCGAAACAGAGGTTGTTGCGCTTACGGGTGACGGAATCGAAATCCGATCTTTTGTATTTTCTCTCTTTAGTGTTGGCCGGCAGCCCAAACCTTTGCAACTGGCTTATAATGACGGCTTAGGCGAGGAGAACTTTCAGGCGGTTACCTTTTTTGAAGAAAAAGGCCGATTATGTGTGACAGGCTTCAAGGATGACCTTGCCCAGGATGATCGCAGCGAAGCCTATCATTTTGCCCGGGCTGCCGGGCGCATGGGCGAGCTTGGGGCCTATTTTAATCCGCAAGACCCCGGTGTCCGGCCCGTTTATGACCCCAACCGCGTGTTTAACGCTGTTTATGCCCGCGCCCGGAACGGTAGCAGCGACCTTATCCGTTGGGATGATCTACCCCTCATCTTCACTAAAGATGCTTTCAAGGAAATGGCTTCACAATTTAATTTTGATGAAATGAGTAATCCTATAGGGAAGACTTGTTTGATGGACTTCAAGCAGCGTGTCAACACTGCTGTACGCAACCTCGGGGTATTGACTTATAGTGTCGTTGTGCATCAATCTGGTGAACCCCTCAAAAAGGGAAACAGTTATGATCCTGCAGAGCTGCTTTCAAGCCCCGTGCGGGACTTCACCACTCCAAAGGTGCTGCGCGAACGCGGCATTATGAATATTTACTCTGCTTTTACTGCCGTTACCCCCTGTCCGGATGCAATCTATCAACAGCGTCTTGATAACTGGCAAGCCCGCTTACAGCGCGATATTGATATGGTAACCGCAAGACGTGAATTGGAAGTGCGCAATATTTACAGCCGCGCACGCAGTCAGGCACAGCAAGAATTATCTACTGCCCTGAATGATATATTGAAGGATCGACAATACTCGGAAGAAGCCATGGCATTGCTGGTATTCCAGGCATTGGAAGAATATGCCTGCAATCCTGAGACGCGTCAGCGGCTGCCTAATGAGGTCATCACCTTATTGCGCAACTTGCATGATCGTATCCTGCCACCGGGCACAAACAGTTTTCCCTTCTTAAGGGACTGAAGGTTAATCTTTTTATGGTACAGCAGATACGAGAATTTTTCAACGAGATTAGGCAAGGGATCGCTCGTCTGCGCAACCGCTATCGCGGCCAGTTTTACCGTTTTTTGCAAGGCATGTGGGCCAATCCGGAATTAAACCGCCAGTTACAGTCATTCTTTGGTCTGTTTGCGATAATTTTTTTGGTTGTGATGTTGTCTTGTTTTACCATTTTGGGAGATCGACTGAATCCAGAACCTCTGGATGTTGGCAGCGTAGCCCAAAAAGTTCACGACACCAATCCTTTCTTTGCGCATGTTCCTCGGGGAATCCTGGAATTTTTTGTGCTGCGGGTCAGTGGCGAAACACTTCGCTACGCTATCTTACCGCTTTTAGCGGTCATTCTCATTTTTATTGCCGGAGCTTATTTTGTGAAGGATGTTTACGACCTGGACACATTTGGTCAGGGGTTGCGCCACATGGTTTCGGCAATGTTCGGTCTTTTCTATCCGAAATTACTTGTGGATGAAGGGGAAGTCAAGCTTGAGGATGGTAAGACCAACCTCTTGAATGCCCTTGGCGGGCCCGGGTATGTCTTGATCCAACCGGGGAATGTCGTCCAGTTCCGGCAGATTCGTGAATTGACTAACCCCTCCATGTCAGAGTCATATTTTTTGGCTCATTTTGAATATCTCGAACTACCGGTCAGTTTGGAAGACCAGATTGGTCACTCTCCATCAGCAGTTTATGAAACCCGTGATGGAATTTTGACGCGCTTCAGGGATATTCGCTACGGCTATCGCATCATGCCGGCAGACGACGGTTTCAAACGTTCTCCAGATCAACCTTATTCTTATGACCCAGTTGCATTAGAATCTTTTCTGTTTGAACGGAGTGTTGACGACGAGGGGCTGCGCACCTGGCAAAGGAATATTTCCTTTGCTATTGATGGGCCTATTCGTGCCTTTGTTGGTGAAAAAACCATTGATTTCTTAATGGCCCCAGGCATTGATGAGCAGGAAGTCCGTCGCATCATTCGTACTCGGGTATTGAATGCCCAGCCTCTGCGAAAATTTGGGGCGGAATTACTCTGGATTGATATTGGTAAGATTGAATTGTTTCAATTTGGTGATCAGATCAATAGTAAACGAATCCAGCGATGGGCAGCAGACTGGAAGGGTGACGCCGATGTTACCCGTGCCTATGGGGAAGCGACAAAACGGGTGTTCCTGGAAATTGGCCGCGCAGAAGCCCAGGCAGAGGCCCTCAAGAGCATTGCCAAGTCACTTGGTGATGTTGATTGGCAGGACGATGAGGTATCCAACCTGCGGCGCATTTTGTTGAGCCGCACAGCACAGTTTTTGGAAACATTTCTTGAAAAACAACCTGAGGAACTCGATTGTCAAACCCGCACCCCGCCCCTGAATGGCGATAAAGAGGACAAATGACAGATTTTAATTCGGCTTGTGGCTGGCTGTTCCAATTTGAAGACTCTCATCTTTCGTCCTTTGGTAAGGCAATGATTGAAATCATTGAAGCAGACCTGGGCGTGAAAACATGGACACAGTTACCACAATGGCCTCAGGATACTCCTCAGCCAATTGATATTGAAGGAAAAATCCAGCGATATGAGGGTTTTACTGAAAATCTCAGTCAGGATCCTCTGGAATTCCCGGAAGCTATGGTGCGTCTTGCTTATTACTACCTGCGCAAGGAGAATCCAGGCGAGGCTTTGTCTGTCCTGGAGCGGGCAGAAAAGGCATATCAAGCATTGAGCAAAGGGGATATTGCTGAGATCGTTAATTTAAAGTTCATGCTGGCCGTTGTGGACTGGTTGAAAGGCTGCACTGCGCTGCGGATGTTCAATACTCGCATGGCATATAAATATTGGGAGGCCTCAATTTCCAGTTTTGGAGAAATCGCGAAGAATGAAGATAGCCGATATTCCACAGACAAGGCTGTTTTTTGCGGTGCTCGGTTGAAGAATATGCTGGTTGATCTGATCTGTTTGCCAGAGGAAGCGTTTAGCTGGCTGGATCCGGATAAATATAGATGGATCGAGAGTTTTGGAGGGAAAGATCGGCTTAATGAACCTACCAGACAGTTAAAAGATATTCTCGAAGAGTTATTGGAAAAATCAGATTTAACAGGTATCAACGCTGAATTGCAGAATTTTCGCCAGGTAAGCGAGGAATCCGTTTATAGTCTTAACCCCGCCCTGAATTATGGTGAAGCAGACGCTTTGCTTGTGACGGGTCTGTGTTTATTGTCGATGGGGAATGCTGAACAGGCGCGCAAAGCAATCGATCAGGCGTCTTCCAAAT
This sequence comes from Anaerolineaceae bacterium, assembly GCA_021107195.1. Lineage (GTDB taxonomy): Bacteria > Chloroflexota > Anaerolineae > Anaerolineales > Anaerolineaceae > SMBSF63. The sequence continues at coordinate 47,045 of JAIOTF010000013.1, forward strand.
TTCTGCCTGACACTCACCCGCGCGCTATTTCGTATTGGCTGCTTGGAATTGCATACTGGCGCCGGCCGGTCAAAAAGACTGAGGCTGTGAAATATTGGCAGTGGGCGATCCAGGTATTTAAAAAGCTGCAATACCAGGCTGATATGAGCCGTAAAGAAAAAGCGCGCAATTGGTATCGCAGCCAGATTGTTTTTATGCGGTGCGCTTTAGAAAAGAAAATTGCCGAGAAATTCAATTGATTTGGGAAAACGCTATCAGGCTTTGACTTGTTGAGTCTTCAGATGGAACATCCCGCAATTCAAAGCAAGGTGTTATCTTATCTTCTGACCCATTATTATTTTGGGGGAGTTGCTGCACAAATCGGATTGCCAGGTTATCTTTCATTGTTTCGTAGACCTGGTGTAAAGTCCGAGCATTGCCAAAAGTTTTAACCTCTTTGGTTTTAAGGTAAGCGATAAAGTCAATTGCAGCATCTGATACGTCCCGAGGGAGTTGAATTCGGTCTGCGTTTGCTAAATTGTCCAGAATTACCCCTAGTTCCTCAACCGTGAAGTCCGGGAAATGGATCTTCTTTTGGAAGCGGGAAGGCAGACCGGGATTAGCATGCAGGAAGTGTTGCATTTTGTCGGGATACCCTGCTGCGATCACGACGATCCGTTCGCGGTGATCTTCCATTAATTTGACCAGCGTTTCGATTGCTTCCTGTCCAAAATCTCCGTCTCCCCTGGCAGCCAAAGCATAAGCTTCATCGATGAAGAGCACGCCATCCAGGGCTTGCTTGAATTTCTCTTCCGTCTTAATCGCTGTCTGTCCAACGTATCTTCCTACCAGATCGCTGCGGGAGACTTCAACGCAATGTCCCTTACGCAGCAAGCCCAGGTGACGGAATATCTTTCCCACCAGGCGTGCGGTGGTGGTTTTTCCCGTTCCCGGGTTGCCCGTAAACAGAAAATGGCGCAGGATCGATTGCGGATGGGAATCCCCATTTGTTTTGTGCAGGGTAATTTCCAATTGAATGCGGTAGGCCACTTTCCGCAGTTCTTTTTTTACATTTTGTAAACCCACCAATTCATCCAATTCCGAGAATAGCGATTCGAGATTTTGTTCTTCAGGCATCAGGTAGCTGCGGTAATGTGCCGGGATGTCTGTTTCTGTCAGCGGGGTATCAATGGGAACATTCTGCTCAAAAATGCGCAATGCATGCAGCCGTTCCACTGCTTCGACCAGATTATGCATTTCGCCTGCATTGCCGAAGTACTCATCCCGTGAGTTGTAGAGTCCGGTGACGATCTCTTCCAGCAGCTCGTTGACAGGATCTTCAGTCGAAAGCTGGCGGTCTTCAAGCATCTTTTGCAGAATGGCAAGCAACTCGTCCGGGGAATAATCCGGAAATGTCAGGCGGTTTTGTTCTGGGATGCGCCGCGGCAGACCTGGATTTTCCTTGTAAAAAGCGCTCATCTTTTCCGGGTACCCCGCTGCGATCAGCACCCACGGATTGATGTCATCCTCCATCCGGGTGAGGAGTGTGCCCAGAGCTTCCTGCCCAAAACCACCACGCTCCTTTTCAGTGAGGAGATATGCCTCGTCCAGAAAGAGAACCCCGCCTGCAGCGCTGTCAATGGCGGTATTGGTTTTTTGGGCTGTACCACCCACATGATTTGCAATCAAATCTGCTGCCTTGACTTCAATTAAATGCCCTTTGGGTAATAAACCGATTTCGCGATACAGCTCTCCTACCAGACGCGCCACTGTGGTTTTGCCCGTGCCGGGGTTTCCTGAGAAGATCATGTGCAGAGAAGGTTGTAAATCACGTTTTTGCTTTCGACGTTGGGTTACGATCAGCCAGGCGCGCATTTCAAGCAGGTGCTGTTTCACAGAATCCAGGCCTACTAACCGGGACAGCTTTTGTTCGGCTGATTCGTTCGGATCCCGCACGGATTGGAACCAGCCTGCTTTTCTCGCTGAAGCCAGGTTGACTGTACCAACGCCTTCAAGGGCATCCACCCAGGAACGAATCGATTGGTTCTCAGCGGCCATCCATTCGCTCAGTATTTGAAGCTTGGCGGGTTTATCTGCTATCTCCGCTCCGGCGGGAAGGGAAGCCACCAGCCAACTGATCTCTGCTGCCTGCGGCGGCCCGATCTGATGAGAACTTCTTGCGGATCTTTGGGTTATTCTGCTTTGGTTCAGTCCGTTTCTCAATGCTGGCAATGGGAGTTGCTGCAGCGATTGAAACAGAGTTTGCGGAGTTTCCGCAGAAAAGATGAGGATGCAGATGTTCCGGTTTTGCGATGGCAGATGCTGCCAATCAGAGACCAACCCGGCCAACGTGCGTTGATCATCGAAAAAAGTCAGCGAGGTTTCAGCTTGCTGGATAATTACCGCTGTTGGCTCTTCCCCGGTTTTCGTCATCATCGTATGCAGGGTGCGGATAGCGTGGGTGTCGCCCATACCACCCTGCCCCAACTTATATATTTGCGGCTGCTCCTTAACCCGATATTCCGTTTGTGGTTCTGATACGCCAATTACAGTTTGCTGCGTCTGTTGGAATGCTGCTGGTGCGCCATTGATGTGCGAGCTGCGTACCCCTTCGGTTTTAAGCAGCATCCTGTTTTGGAAAGGGCCATTGTCCAGATGGCGCATGCCTGTTCGGTCCAGTGCATGATGACTAAAGATTTCAGGGGAATCGGTAATGGAGACTGCGGGGTTATGGCTATCATGTGGAGGGTTTAAGGCTTTCTTTCGGGGCTTATCCGGCAGCGCCCCATTTTTGGATTCGCTATCCAGAAAATGGAGCGACTGATGCGGCGAAAAGAAGGCAATATTGGCATATCCTTGTTGTTTGAGAATCGTCCATAATACCTGATAGATATTGTATTCTTCGTTTTCTCCGAGGAAATATCTGTCCCGGGTACCCATCCCGTACAGCATCAGCAGCCGTTCGCGCCGGTGAGAGTGGATGAAGTCGTACATTTCCTTCACCCGGCCATTTTGTATCCGTATGTGATTGAGATTTTTTAGCACCATAAAAAAGTCCAGGATTTAGACCGAGAGATGATCTTGTCTTCTCGCTTGAGATTTTTGATAAAGGATATGATTTTTGACTTCTCGCCCGGTATCCGGCAGTATTTGTAACTCGCCGGTTTGCAAGCCATATTCTTCCAGGCTGTGCAGAATTTCGGATGCGCGTTGTTTCAATTCGTGATCGGTACGCTGTTCAGCATCGGCAGAGATCAAATGCAGGTGATTGCTGGCAGTTTTATTCTTGTTGGGCTGCACGCCAATGATGATCTCATCACCCGCCAGATTCATTACGTTTGCCTGGAAAGTTTTCCTCTGGTCGTTTTTCTCGTAAGCGGAAGTGGTCAGGACAAAGCCCTGGTCTTCCAGCGCCTGAATGACAATATCTGCGATGTTGA
>JAIOTF010000128.1 GCA_021107195.1 Anaerolineaceae bacterium
AATGTATTTCTCCAACCAAATGAGAGCCGGTGGCGTAGACCGGCTCTCTACCTTATTAAATGGCCAATGAGAATGATTTGAATATCAATTGATGGTAATGATTGTCAAGTTTTTGTTTTATCCATAAGAAACGTCAAAAGGGACTACTGTCTCATCTGCACTGCACAGAGATTGACAATGTCCAGTTGGACTGCTGGATGCGACTCGCATTTGACTGGATGGGACAACGGCAGGGCAGGGCCGCCGCGTATGCGATGACAGGCAAGGACTTTTCTGTAGATCACATACCCTTCTTCAATGTATCTAATATTTATATCGAGCGCTATACTTATATTGGTGAGCCGCACGGTGAAGACGGAGAAGTCTTTATTTGGAAGACAGAATCTGCTTACCGAAAAGTGCGTATTGTGGGAGGTAAATTAGCCGGTGTGCTGCTTCTGGGGAACCGCCATGGCACGATGGCTATGTATTGGCGAGTGAGAAACCTGTGCTGCATACCGGGCCAGAACTTGCTGCGCCTGACTTTGCCTGGAATGAACTCACGGGCCAGGATTGGGATTATTTTTTTTATTAAAAGCTTCATACTCCAGGGAATTCCTGAATAATGAAAGGGAAAACGAAATGAAAGAAATAAAATTTTATGAGGCGGAAGATGAGTTTGGTTATTTTTCAAATTTTGCTCTATACTCCATCAATTTGAACGGCAAGACCTGGCCGACTTCCGAGCATTATTATCAAGCGCAAAAAGTGGTTGGCACGCCTTGGGAAGACAAGATTCGCTTGTGCAAAACGCCGAAGGAAGCGTTTGATATGACCCGTCTGCCAGAATTTCCTGAACGCGCAGACTGGGCAGAAGTGAAAGATGATGCTATGTATGAAGCAGTGTATGCCAAGTTTACCCAGCATGAGGGACTTCGCAAGAAGCTGTTAGAAACCGGTGATCATATTCTGATAGAAGATTCGCCGGTGGATTTTTATTGGGGACGCGGCGAAGATGGTACTGGTAAGAATATGTTGGGAAAAACATTGATGGCAATAAGGGAGGTATTGGCTGAAAAACCCTGATTTTGCGCTGACCATTTTTCAAAAAACAAAAAATTTTGTACAATAGGGTTATGAACTTCAAAATTCGATTGATGACTCTATCTGACGGGCCTGAAGTGCTTCGTATTTACGAAGAGGGGATGGCAACCGGAAAAGCTACCTTTGAAACTCAAACGCCCATCTGGGAAGAATGGGATCAGGCGCATTTGCATGAAGCACGCCTGGTGGCAGAGGATACTGATGGCAAATTGATTGGCTGGGCTGCGTTGAGCCCCAGTTCAACGCGTCAGGCGTATGCAGGCGTGGCCGAGATATCGATCTATGTGGCAGAATCATTCCGTGGCCGGCAGGTGGGTATTGCGTTGCTGCACAGGTTGATCGCCGTTTCAGAGAACGCCGGTATCTGGATGCTGACAGCGACCATCTTTGCGGAGAATGAAGCCAGCATTGCCTTGCACCGCCGCTGCGGATTTCGTCTGGTAGGGCGGCGGGAACGCATAGCCAAATTGCATGGCGAATGGAAAGATACGGTGGTGTATGAACGGCGCAGTGCTTTGGTAGGAGAAGATGAAGCGAGCCGCTTTTGATTTGACCAACTGGATCTCTTGGAAGGAGAACTGTAATGGCAGATGTGCAGCCTAATAATCCCTTGCACGGGATCACGCTTGAAATGATGTTGAAGCAATTGGTTGAGCGATACGGATGGGATGAATTGAGCAGCCGTATTCGTATTAGATGTTTCGCTGATAATCCCAGCCTCAAATCCAGTTTGAAGTTCTTGCGGCGCACGCCGTGGGCGAGAAAGAAGGTAGAGGATTTGTATCTGGAATCAATCACAAAATGAGAAATGTAAGAATGCTGCGTTATATGCCGGAGTATCAGAGATCTTCATTGCCAGTATCATACCGCGGCTAACAGGTTGGGATCGTATTGTTGCACGACGATTGACGTTCTGGAGAATGTTAGCATTTGGATGCTGACAGCGACCATCTTTTCCGAAAATGACACCAGCATTGCCTTGCACCGCCGCTGTGATTTTTGTCTGGTCTGGCAGGCTCACGACAAGCGTTTGTAGGAAGAAGGAAAGTTGTTGAGAGATTTGAGACGGCGGCTACGCCATCTTTTTTATTTGCGCCGGAAAATCAGCATGCCTTTGCTGCCGTAGATTTCGTTGGACAGCTTATTGAACTGCGTATAGGTTTCATTGAAAACAGGGTTTACCAGAAAAGTTTTCCGTCCATAGACTTCCTGGACGATGATCCAGTCCGGGGCTTCTTCGAGGATGAGGTCAGTGGGGATGGCGTAGTTGATCACGTAGTTTTCAATAGGGATGGGGTAATAGTTCAGCGACTCGGGAGAATTTAACCCAACCGTGTCCAGGATTTGTGCATTGGTATCATAACCCAGTACGCCCACATCCCCGGCGGCGATCACATCGCCGGGTTGCAGTTCTGGTATCACCAAAGCGGCGGTCTCGTGGTATAGCTCTTCCAGTTGGATATAGGCCATGTTGGGGGCCGGGTGCGTTGGGCCGTGATCGGGGTGCAGCGTCCATGCGGAGAGCGGGATGAGTACAGACAGGATCATTAGCAGTGCTGGCAGCCATTTCTGCATGGAAGGCTTGTGGGCTGCGATGGTTTTCGCTAGGCTGTCCAGGCCGAAAAGCAGCACGAAGAAATAAGCCGGCAGGGGCGGAGTCAGATACCAGCGGAAGATAAGGGGGTTGGAAATGGCAAACGTCGCCAGATAAAGCCAGGGGTAGAGCAGCCAGACCAGCAAACGTTTCTCGGTCTGCCAGATGCGCCGCGCCCCGATCGCGTACAGGAAAGGGTAAAGGAGGAGCCCGACGCCGATTGCAATCGCGGTTGGCAGGATGTGATGCAGTTGGAAGGGGGTGGCGTAATGCTGGATCAAACGGATGAATGAATCAGCCGGGTTGAGTTGATAGACCAGCAGTTTGGCCTGCACCGAATGCGGCACCGGACTGCCGAAGTATACCCAGGCAAATCCATTCCACAGGGCTGCCGGCAGCACCAGGGCCAGCACTTCCCGCCAGTTTAGTTTTTCGTTCAGCGTGGGATGGAACGCCCGTACCAGCCGGTCTATTACAAAAGGCCCGATCAGGATCAGGGCGTCAGGCCGGGTGATAAAAGCGAGCGAAGCCGAGAGTGCCGCCAAGGTCCGTTTTTCAATCACATACAAATAGACCGCTGCTGTGAGTAACATAACATACAGGCTGGTTTCCAGGCCGCCAATGGCAAAGGTCACGCTGTGGGGCGCCAGTGCCCACACGAAACCTGCTGCTATGCCCACCCGCTCGGCCGAGAGTCGTTTGCCAAGCTGCCACAGCAGAAAACAGGTGACGGCGTCGGCCAATGTATTGAGCCCCAGGGCCAGCCAGGGGAAGGGCGCTTGTGCACCTCCGCTCAACGCGCCCAGGATGACCATGCAAAACGTATACAGGGGCGTGGTGGTGCCCAGCACCTGTGCACCGGGATTATAGACAAACCCGCTCCCGTCTAAGATGTTGCGCGCGTAGCGAAAGGTGATGAAGGAATCATCAATCGTACGCGGGCCGGGAACCACGCGGGCTGCCACCGCTAACAGGATCATCAGTATAGGCAGGATGCGTTGCCATTTTGGATTGAGGCGCATGGTAGGGTTCTCCTTAGCAGGTTGTTTCTATTATACGTCCAAGGGATTGTTTGGAGTAGAAATTTTCACATAAAATTGATCAATGATCCAGCGAAAAGGAAATGGTGCAAAAAATGCGAAGGAGAAGGTAGTGGCAGTAACAGTCATTATCGAAATCCCATGCTTTGTGGGGTGATCATCAGAAGGCAATGCGCATTATTCTGAAACTTGTCAGACCCTGCTATAATTCACCCAACCGCCTTTCAGATGCGGCGGATATTTCTTGATTACGTCGGGGAGGTTTTCCGTGAGACGGTATTTTTTTGTCATATTTTTGGTGCTGGGTGCGCTTTTGCTGGCCGCTTGTGTGGGGGGGGACGCTGACCAGGCCCCACAGGCTGTGGAATTATATTTACAGGCCTTGGTCAATGAAGATGCTGACCAGCTATCTACACTTTCCTGCAAAGATTGGGAGGCAGACGCCCTGATGGAAGTTGACTCTTTCCAGGGGGTGAGTGCTGCACTGGATGGTTTGAGCTGCAGTCAGGTGGGCGCGGAAGGGGACGCTGTCTTTGTGGAGTGCCAAGGCACGATCAAAGCAACCTATGGTAACGAGCAGCAAGAGATTCCGCTTGCCGGTCGAACCTATAAGGCTGTGCAAGAAGGCGGCGAGTGGTTGATGTGTGGTTACAAGTAGAACCCGGTATTGAGGGCGTGTTGATGTCTTTTTTTCGCCGTTTGTTTTCTAAAGAAAATTTGTGGGCGCTTGCGTTGTGTGTCATCCTGATTCTGCTGGTGATTTTTACCTCTGACAGCGCGCCGCTGTGGATTTACCAGGGCTTCTGATGGGGCTGACTCAGGTTTTGATCTTTGCTGTGGCAGCCCTTTTGTTGCGCCTGGTGGGTCGTGGGGTGCGGCGCGGCTGGCTGCTGCTGGCGGCCAGTGCGTTCGCGATATACTGGCTGCAGCCTGGCATGCCCATCCGTTACCTGGATTTCTGGCTGCCGACGGCCACCCTCGGATTGGCCGCTTTGAGCTGGGCTGTGATGACACCGCCTGAAGTCTGCCGCAAGCGTGAGAACTGGTTGGCGGGTGGTGTGCTGGCAGGTGTGGCGCTGGCGGTTGCGGCAACGCGCTATGTGGGCATGGGAAATCTGTTTATGGCTACCCGGCCGCCACAGTTCGGGCAGGCGGCAATTGGGATCGCACTTGTCCTTTTGCTGGTTGTATTGATAGCCCGATTTTTGCCTCGCCGCGATGGTCTGCTGACAGCGGTCAGTATGTTGGTGCTGACGCTGTTCGTGGTGATCAAAATGCCGGCATTGGCTCAATTGGCAGCAGGCGGCCTGCGGGCCCTGGGGGGGCAGGAAGCCAGCCGGGCGCTGGCAACGGATATTCGTTGGCTGGGGTTTTCCTATGTTGCTTTTCGTTTGATCCATACCCTGCGCGACCGGCTAAACGGACGACTGCCGGCAGTTTCCTTGCGGGATTACATGGTTTATGCGCTTTTCTTCCCGGCATTTACGGCCGGGCCGATCGACCGCCTGCCGCGCTTCCAAAAGAACCTGGAGCAGCCGCTTACTGCGGACGGATTAACCCTGGACTTGGGTGCAGGCGGTCAGCGCCTCGCGGTGGGATTGTTCAAGAAATTTGTGATGGCAGACAGCTTGTCCTTGATTGCCTTGAATGCGACCAATGCTGCCCAGGTGCATCAGGGCAGGTGGGCGTATTTGATGCTTGTTGCGTATAGCTTTCTGATCTATTTTGATTTCAGCGGTTATACGGATATTGCCATTGGCCTGGGGCGGATGATGGGTTTCCGGCTTCCGGAGAACTTCAACCGGCCGTATTTGAAACCCAATCTTGCGCAGTTCTGGAACAACTGGCACATGACCCTCACCCAATGGTTCCGGGCCTATTTCTTCAATCCGCTGACCCGCAGTCTGCGTCGAAATAGAAACTTGCCTGCCTGGGCGGTGATCTTCATCACTCAGCTATCCACGATGGTTATCATCGGCATGTGGCATGGGATCACATTTAATTTTCTCCTGTGGGGTGTCTGGCATGGGCTTGGTATGTTTGTTCAGAATCGCTGGTCAGCCTGGTTCAAAGGGCACAGCGCGTGGTTAGATGTACAACCCTGGCGCAAGAAGCTCTGGGAGTTACTGGGGATGGTGTTGACCTTTCATTTTGTGGCGCTCGGTTGGCTGTTCTTTGCCTTGCCTACGCCTGACCTCTCCTGGCGGATGTTCCGTTTACTGCTTGGCTTGTGATCGTCAACCGTCGAAAGCAAAAAACTGATGCAAAACGATAAGAAAGAGATAAACTTCCGCTGGCCGGTTATCGGTCGTATTTTACTCAAGGCACTGGTCTTATTTGCGATCGCCAATCTCCTGTTGGCGGCTGTTTCGCCGCTGCCTGCTCTGGAGAGCATCTCGGCGTATAATCACCTTTTCCCAGGCCGGAAAAGGTTCCCGTTTGGTGAAGACCCTGCTGCGGCCTACAATTTCAGCTTGTACAGTTTCGAGGCTATGTTTGCTTCGCACCGTGTGGCTGCAGGGCCTAAACCAACAGATGAATTCCGGGTGCTGATCGTGGGCGATTCATCGACCTGGGGGACGTTGCTGCGCCCCGAGGAAAGCCTGACCGGGCAGCTTGATACCGCAGACCTGCACATGCCGGATGGCCGCAGGCTGGCTTTCTACAATTTGGGATATCCAACCTTATCCTTGTTCAAGGATTTGATGGTCCTGGAAAGGGCAATGGCTTATCAGCCGGACGTGATTGTGTGGCTGGTAACCCTGGATTCCTTCCCGGTCGAAAAGCAGCTTGTTTCGCCGATCGTTGCTAATAATGCCGCTGAAGCACAGGCATTGATCGACAGTTACCAATTGCAGTTTGATGGCAATCAGGACGCTTTGGTGATACCCGGCTTTTGGCAACGTACCTTGATCGGCCAGCGGCGGGCATTGGCAGACCTGGCTCGTTTGCAGTTGTATGGTGTGATGTGGGCTGCCACTGGTATTGATCAGGTTTATCCATCTGATTATCCGTCTGCCCAGCGAGACTTGGAAGCGGACGCGTCTTTTTATAACTACCAGCCGCCCACCCTGGCGCCAGCTTCACTGGCGATGGATGTTTTGACGGCCGGGATGCAGGCTGTCGGAGATGTGCCGGTGCTGCTGGTGAATGAGCCGATCCTGGTCAGCAGCGGTGAAAACAGCGACGTGCGATATAATTTCTATTATCCCCGCTGGGCGTATGATCAATACCGCCAACTGCTGGCAGAGCAAGCAGGGGACGCTGGCTGGCAGTATCTGGATGCTTGGGATTTGGTGCCGGAGGATGAATTCACAAATAGTGCCATTCATCGCACGCCCGCTGGCGAAGCGCTGCTCAAGCAAGCTGTTATTGAAGAACTGACCTCTTTGATGGACATAGAGGAATAGAGATTAAGTTTTCATCGGATTCATGCAATGTGAATTACGGGAATTTTACTGGTAGGCTGGATTAAGGAAACGAATTTTAAGGATGATTGAAGATAATGTTGCAATGATGATATTAAAAAAGAAAATGTTGATCCTGGCTGGATTGTGGTCTTTGCTCGTATTAACGGGTTGTACTGCTGCGGAAGTCATGGCTGTGCCGGAATCATCCCTTCCTGCTACAGAGACATTACCCACAGAATCAGCAGAGCCGGTAGTAACGCAGGAATTGCTGCTTACGCCCACTGACCTCGTAATGATGGAAGAGGAAGAATCAACACCCTCATCCCCAGAGAGTACTCCGACCAGTCCGCCGCAGTCGTGGCAAGATTGCCCAATTGTGCCCGAGACAATCAGTGATACCACCATCGAAATCTATCAGCGCGGCCTGGCCCTGGGCAACCACCCGAATGCTTTCTCCAAGATCGGTGATTGTGAAACGCATACCACCTGGTTCCTGTACGATTTTGATCAAGGTTCAAAAGCATATAATCTTGGCCCTTATGCCGAACTTCAGTCTGTTGTTGACCATTTTGAAGGTTCCTACGAGCGGTTAAGTCTGGCGACTAAGCAGGGCTTTACTGCTGCCTCATTGATGACTCCATTATGGGCGAACCGTGAGAAATGCGAAAACAATGAATCGCCCCTGGCATGTGAATTACGTACTCATCAACCGTCCTTTGCAATCGTTGCTTTGGGTACCAATGATGCCAGCAATCCTGAACGCTTCGAAGAAAATTACCGAAAAGTGATCGAGACCTGCATTGAACGGGGGGTTGTGCCAATTCTGGCAACCAAGGCAGATGACCTGGAGGGCGATGGGGTGATCAATGCCACTATCGTCCAGGTGTCGCAGGAATACGATGTGCCCTTATGGAATTTTTGGGCAGCCATTCAGGACTTGCCGCGGCAGGGTTTGCAAAAAGACGGTGCTCATTTGACCTGGTACCCTAACGATTTTTCGGATCCGAGCGGACTGGAAGAAGCTTCCTGGCCCAGGCGTAATCTGACCGCCTTGCAAGTACTGGAAAAGGTGTGGCAGGGGGTGGAATAACCTGGATTGGATTAAAAAAACATTCTGGCTTGAATGACCATGGAAGATTGGGGAATTTCTGCCACATTGTAGCCTGGTTTGAGACCGATTAAAGATATAATAAGAAGTGAAGTTAAAAAATCTATTGGTCCAGAGAATGGCAGCTTACATTGAATACAACAAAACACATTTTAATGAATTCTGAGAGGGGAAAAAGATCATGAAAGTTTTTCATTTGGTTATTTATTCGGGGGCTGCAGTTCCCCGGGTGTTTGTTTTGCATAAAGAGCGGGTTCTCATCGGCCGGGATCCTGGTTGTGATTTGATTTTGGACTCGATGAATATTTCCCGGCGCCATGCCTTGTTGCGTTATTCAGAGTCAGCGGTGACCATTGAGGATATGGATTCTACCAATGGCATTCAGGTGAATGGTGAAATTCTTTCGTCCGTGCGGACGCTGCAACCGCGCGACGAGATTTTGTTGGGAAAAGGTATTCGCCTTGTCTTTTTGGTTATTGATTCAGTGCGTTCTGGCAGGAATGACAAAACAGACAGCGGTCTTCGACCGGCATATCCGCTGCCTTTGCCACAAACAATGATGTTGGACAGGAAAGAGTTTAAAGAGTATATAGCACAACATGACCTGCCAGAGAAGGAAAGCTCTTCGAGGAAAGGTACAATCTCCCCGCCAACTATCCCCCAAACATCTGTAGTCCGGGATGATAAAATTGATGAGGATGAACAGTAAAGGATAGTTTACCTTGACACGTTGTTCCTGACAACGGAATTCTTCATCCAAATCATTTTGCAAGACGTATTGACCTTGATGTTTCAGATAATGGGATTACTTCTTTAATCTGTTAAAATATTAAATAGCAAATAAGGATGCCGTAATATTGGAAAATTTGTATAACGGTTGCTTTTTGCCGTCTGTTTGACCCTGTGTTTATTAATCAAACCATTTACCTAAGGAGGCGGCGCTGATGAAGAGACGACATCAGGCGATTGGATTTCCGCGCATGATCCAGGAAGCGGGGGAGAAGCGCGTTTTTTTACCCGAATTTATTGAAAAATTGACCGAACTTGGATATGAAGTTTGTGTTGAGGAAGGCTATGGGTCACGCCTGGGATTCTCGAAAGACATTTATGTTCAGGGGAATCCTCTGGTGCATATATGCAGTCACGAAGAATGTTATGCGCAGGAAATGGTTCTGGTCTTGCGCTCGCCTAAGAAGAAAGAATTTGACTTGATCCAACCCGGGGCATGTTTGATCTCTATGCTTCATTATCCTACGCGCCCATTCCGGCTGAAGTTGTTGCATAAACGCGGTATTCGTGCCATTTCTTTAGATGGGATCGTGGATGACAAAAATGTTCGTCTGGTCGAGAATATGAAAGCAGTGGCCTGGAATGGCCTGGAAGCAGCTTATGATGTGCTTGAAAAACGTTTTGGCAGCCTCCGCCATCCCGAGGGCCGCCTCTGGAAGGTTTTGGTAATAGGCAGCGGGATGGTTGGCAAGCATGCTGTTGATGCTTCTATTAAACTGGGCAATACGGAGCGTTATTATGCGAACCTCGCGGCCGGGACAGGTCAGGCGATGGCCAGGATTGTAGGGCGCAGTATTTCCAACAATCCCAAGATAATGCAGGACCTCCTCAGGAAAACGGATATTCTGGTGGATGCTACGTACCGCCGCAAATCTTCAAAACCAGTCGTGCCAAACAACTGGATTGCCTGGCTGCCCGAGCACGCCGTTCTGGTTGATCTGGCGGTTGATCCATACACGCTGGATGCAGACTCGCCGGTTGTTCGCGGTATTGAAGGTATCCCCCAGGGTAATCTGGATCAGTATGTTTTTTATCCGGATGACCCCCATTGGATGGATACCATCCCCGATGTGATTCCAACGAAAGAACGACGTACTGCTGTAACCTGCTATTCCTGGCCGGGCATTCATCCTGAAGCCTGCATGCGGCATTATGCCCGGCAGCTTCTGCCGCTGATGGAAGTGCTGGCGGAAATTGATTATGATGATCTTTCCCTGCAGGGGAGCTATTTTCAGCGGGCATTATATCGGGCAACGCTGCATGGTTACCTGGCGGCAATCTCTGCCAGATGATTGATGCAAGGGGGGGCCATCATGGCCCCCCCTTGTGGTTTTTTGTATAATAGATTCATCATGCCAGAAGATTGGTTAGTTTTTCTCTTGTCCTGTGTACCCACTTGTCTATGGAGGAAGAGATGAAATCCCTGCGTTCCATATCACTCATGTTTTTGTTTGCGGCTTTGTTGGTTTCTGCCTGTGAACCTGTGACGATATCAGAGCCCGCTGCGCCAGTGGCGGCGACACAGCCTGAAGCCCCGCAAGAGACCCCCACAGAAATTTCACCTGCTCCCACTGCGACACCGACTAAGAAGCCGACACCGACAGAGGTGGTCATTCCCGCAGACCCGCAAATGATTGATTTTCAATCCGCCGATGGTACGGCATTAAAGGGTGTCTATTATCCCCCGGCTACCGGGCCGGCACCGGTGGTGGTATTGATGCACCAGTACCCCCTTGACCATGAAACCCAGTGGTTTGCGATCGCTCCCTGGTTGCAAGATCGCGGTTTGACAGAAAGCGTGCCTGTTGGCTCTGAACCCTGGGGCGACCCCTCGTGGTTCCCTGCTGTGCCGGAAGAGCTTAATGTAGGCGTTTTCATCTTTACGTTTCGGGGCTGCCAGGGCGGTTGTCAAAATGCCGATCTTCCGGGCGGGGACCGCAGCCTGTGGGCGGAGGATGCACGCGCCGCTTTGCTGCACGCTGCAAGTTTACCCGGCGCTGATCCTGAACGGATCGTTGCTGTTGGCACCAGCATTGGGGCTGATGGCGCGGTGGATGGCTGCTTGCTTGCAGAAGAAGACGATCTTCATTGTGTTGGCGCAGTGTCCTGGTCACCAGGCGGCTTTCTTGACATGTCGTATGATTCATCGGTCGGCCAACTGACGGAATTGGGTGTACCAGTGCGTTGCGTTGCCGGCGAGGCGGATGGTGCATCTGCTGCTACTTGCCGTTCCTTTACCGGGGAGGGCTACCAGATAGATATTGATCCCAGCAGCAATCACGGGATCGCTCTGGTCAATCCTGATATTGAGGTCAAAGTCTTGGATCTCTTGCTGGCATTTCTACAGAAGACAGTGGCTTAATAAGAACGAGATTGTGCAAAATATCGATCATGTTTTGAAATTACTCCACATTGAGAAAGGGCATGTGCGAGTTGCAAAAATTGTTACAATATAATTGGTTGTAATTCAGAAAGGACGCAGATGAACATGTATGTGGGTTGTGATCTTGGGGGAACAAATATCAAAGTAGGTGTTGTTGATGTTGAAACCGGCAGAATTGTCGAAGTGCAGTCTGCGCCAACACTTGCACGGGAAGGACATGATGCGGTCATGGCCCGCATGGCGGATTTGATCGATAAGGTCATTGCGGATAGTGGCATTCCCAAAGCTGAGATTGAAGGTGTGGGGATTGGTGCGCCGGGCGTTTTGGATCTGGATAAGGGCCTGGTATTGTTCCTGCCGAATCTACCGGGCACATGGCCGAATGTTCCTCTGGTGGATACGATTGCCGGGAGAGTTGGTTTGCCTGTTTACATTTTGAACGATGTGCGCGCGATCACCTTTGGTGAATGGAAGTTTGGCGCCGGCCGCGGTGTGGATACGATGGCCTGTTTCGCAATTGGCACTGGCATCGGCGGGGGATTGGTGATCAACGGCAAGCTGCACTTGGGCATCAACGGCACCGCCGGGGAACTGGGTCACCAGACGATCAATTTCAATGGCCCGAAATGCGGGTGCGGCAATTATGGCTGTGTGGTGGCGTATGCTTCCGGCCCGGCGATCGCCGCCGCAGCAGCGTAAGTTGTCATGCGGGGCGGCACCACTGCTATAGCCGAGATGGTGAATTATGACCTGAACAAGATCACCCCGCGGGTGGTGTATGAAGCCGCAATTGCCGGGGATCAGGTGGCAAACGATATTTATCAGCAGGCTGGCGAAGCAATTGGCTTTGGTGTGGCCAACGTGCTGGTAGTGGTCAGTGCACGCAAAGTGGTTATCGGCGGCGGCGTGGCTGCGGCTGGTGATTAGCTGCTGGAGCCGTTCCGGCGCACGATCCAGTAACATGTCTTTGTCATGCCCAAAGAGTTGGTCGAAGTTGTACCTGCCGAGTTGGGCACAGATGCCGGGATTGTCGGTACAGCCCTGTGGGCCAGTGTTCGCGGTTATCAGGATTAACCGAATTAAATCTTTACGATAGTGTTTCGCCCGCAAGCTGATCGGCCTGCGGGCGAGTTTGTTTGCTTTGGAGTGGGAAACTGTTTAAAAAGGAAGCAGCAGACCAAGTGAAAAACTGACAACATTGAGCACAAGACTGAACAAGGCGGCCTCTTTGAACGAGATATCTTTTCTTTGGGGCAGGTAAAGGATCAGGGCTTCTACACCCCAGATGATAACTTCAAGGACGATTGTCAATTCCAGTACATTCTGGTCATGAAAGGCATTCAGAGATGCCCATAAGCCGTACTGCGTGATAACATTTGCCAGAGCTGTCAGGGCCATCGTTATGAGCAGCGGGCGCTTTCGTTTGAATGCGTAGACAACAGCCAGCAGTAATTCGATCACGATGGTCACAGGTAAGGCCAGGTTGATCAACCCGCCTGATGCAGTCAGCCCCAGGCTGATGCCCAAAGCGGCGATCAGCCAGCCGCGGGCTTGGCCGATTTTCAGGATTAAGATGATCAGGGCGAGGAAGGCCGCAGTCAAAAGAAGAATATTTAGCACGATTAGCCCCAGAAAATAAATACTGGGGTTGGGATATCCCCGTCCTTCCTCTACGAGCAAATCATTTTTACCAATCGTTACCTTATAATTTGCTTTAAATGCTTTCTTGGTGAAAATATTACTTTCTCTGGTTACGCCGTCAGAAAATGTGAGGCGCAGTTGGTGGTATTCGCTGAAGCTGTACGCCGTGGCGTGACAGGTGGTGCCGTAGCAGCTGACCACTCCCCACGCCTAACGCTTGCACCGCACTGCGTTTGGTGCAGTGCTGGTGAGGCGGGGGGTTCTGGGGGTTGAGCTTGCTCTCGCAGGCTCTCGCCAGCCGATGTTCTGGTTGGGTACAACCACCTGCGTCTCACAAACTTCCTCACCCGGAATTGCAGGCGATTGGCTCTGTCTTCGGTTCAGTCCGAAGCTG
>JAIOTF010000244.1 GCA_021107195.1 Anaerolineaceae bacterium
CGGAATAAACAACTTAAAGGGCCTGATAATCATTTTCGCCATTATACCTTAGCGAGTTAATAAAAAGAGCCCCTTCCGTTTCATGTGGTGCAGGAAAGGGGCCAATATCTGTGTGATTAATTGCTAAACGATTTTGCGACACTCCATATAAAAGCGTTTCTCGCGGGCCTCGCCCATGGAGAAAGTCTTGCGGGGTAAGGCGCCATCCAGGATGACGGTCTTGAAGAGATCGCTCTTGTTCATTGCGGGCAGGTAAATGCCAGCATTGCCGGATTGGCTCCCCAGGCGAGTGACCACATCTTCGCCGTGCACATAGTCAATGCTCTCTGCTTTGCCGGCTTTCAGCCAGCCGTCCAGGAAGGCTTGAATTGTGCCGACGGGCAGGTTGAATTCCGGCTGACGGATGAATGCGACCTGGAAACCTTGCGGCGTGATTAAGCCGATAGCCTGTTCATTTGTATCCGACTGCTTGTTAACAATATTAACCATGTCATCTTTGGTCTGGCAGGCTGCCAGACGCAGATTTTCGCCAAAGGCTTCCTTCAAGTCTGCTGCCAGTTCAGATTTGAGACCGAACAAAACGCGGTGGATCGGCTCAAATTCGAGACCTTCATCATGCACATTTTCAACCTCAACCAAAGCGTAGCGGGCGGGGTGATCCATTCCCACCTGGCCCTTGATCTTTTCCCAGATGGCCTTTGCGGTGGCCAGAGAATGATTGCCATCGCCCATGGCAAAGAGCAACACACCCTGGTCATCGCCCACACCATATTTTCGGCGGAATCCGGCAGGGTCGGCCAATGCTTCCAGGGCGGAGATGACATCTTGTTCCATTTGGGGATTGCTGATGAAATATCCCTCCAGGTGACCACTGCCCAGCATCAATTCAAAGTTATATATTTGTTCAAGCAGGTCTGTTTTTGCGGCAAGGGGTTCAATTACAGTGCGCTGAGGGTCGTCGATCAGCACAAGGATGTGGGGCAATTCGAGTGCGGCACCCTCGCGGATCTTTATCCGGGGCGGGAGGCGCTCCACGATTGTGCCTTCTGTGGCTCGGATCAGGCTCTGGGAGCCTTTATGGTAGTCATAGCGTTCCAGGTCCAAGGCCAGCATCAATCCATGGCGGGTTTTCCCTTCGGCAGTGCGCCGTACAAGAATGAAACCCTGGCGGGATTCAAACAGGCCGTCATCTAAATATTTGTGCATGGCTTGCTGGGTTTTCCGGGAGCGATTTTGGCCCTCGGTTTTTTCCAGATAGACCTCAGGCAGAATGAGATTTAAAGTCGAAGGCGAGTTGCCTGCGAGTTCTTCAACAGATTGCCAGTATTCCGGTTGTGAGGTGAATTGGTCGCAGGCAATCACTGCCCATTTTTGGGGATCAATGCTTTTTTCAGGGAGCAGGATGTCTGCGATTTGCACGCCGATGGAAAGATGGTTTTTCATTATATAGTTCCTTTGTTCCTGTATGTAGAGTGTGATCTTAAAGAGCTCCCGGCAATTTGGCTACGCGGGAGGAAATGCACACCAAATTAATGAATGTGTCCGGTTTAAACGTTTTTGATCGAAACAGGTAAAATTGAACATGTTTATTTGTCAGACAATTAATCTCTTGAAAAAATCCCGCGGACAGGATCACCGGCTGCGGGATGAAGCAATTATAATCGATTTGTGTGATTTCGGTCAAAAAAATGGCAGAAAAAATCAGAAATTTAGAGAATGATCATGCTTTCCCTTGACCATTCCCGCAGTTCAAGCTAAAATCACGTGCGCAATAGCCCATTTTTTGCGAGGGCGTTGTATTGTGTTATTTAACGATCGAAAAGAGAAAACTGTGTTTGAATCGCTCACCAATCGACTGAATGATGTCTTTCAAAACCTGCGCCGCCGGGGGAAACTCTCGGAGGCGGATGTTGACCTTGCTATGCGCGAGGTGCGGCTGGCGCTGCTGGAAGCGGATGTTCATTACAGCGTAGTCAAAGATTTCGTGAAGCGGGTGCGGGAACGCTCCATCGGTCAGGAAGTTTCGCGGGCATTGAATCCAGCGCAGCAAGTGATCAAGATTGTGCATGAAGAACTGATCGCAACGCTGGGAGAACCTTCAAAGCTGGATTTGAGCGGTGCCAAACCACGTGTTATTCTTTTGGTGGGTTTGCAAGGCTCAGGTAAAACGACTGTTGCGGCGAAATTGGCCCGCTTGCTGCGAGCGCAGGGCGAACGCACGCTGCTTGTAGCAGCTGACCCGTACCGTCCGGCTGCGATCAAGCAATTGCAAACTCTCGGTGAGCAGGTTGGTGTGCCGGTATATACCAGAGATGGTGTCCGGCCTGTGCAACTCGTATCGGACGCCTTCAAGCTGGCTCAAAAAGACGGCACCTCGGTGGTGATCGTCGACACGGCCGGCCGTTCACAGCTTGCCCAGGATTTGATGGCAGAATTGCGTTCAATACAAAGCAAGCTGCCTTCTTCGGAAATCCTGCTGGTGATCGATGCAATGACTGGTCAGGAAGCATTGGGGATTGCGGAGGGCTTCCGCGAGACAGTGCCTTTGACCGGTTTGATCCTGACCAAGATGGACGGTGATTCACGCGGTGGTGCGGCAATTTCTATTCGCAGTGTGACCGGTGTGCCAATCAAATTCCTGGGAACGGGCGAACGCACCGATGCTTTAGAAATGTACGATCCGGGTCGTCTGGCATCGCGCATCCTCGGTATGGGCGATATAATCGGTTTGATCGAGAAAGCCGAGGAAAGTTTAGACCAGGATCAAGCCAAAGCGCAGGCTGAACGGCTGTTATCTGGTAAGATTACTCTGGAAGATTTCGCCGAGCAATTGCGGCAGGTGCGCAAGATGGGTCCCTTTTCGCAAGTGATGGATATGCTGCCTGGCGGGCTTGGCAATGCTGCCCGGCAGATAGACCCACAGGATGCCGAACAACAGCTCAAGAAAAGTGAAGCGATCCTCAATTCTATGACGATCCCTGAACGCCGTGACCCGCGCATCCTTAACGCCAGCCGCAGACGTAGAATTGCGCTCGGCTCTGGCACAGAAGTGCAGGACGTCAACCGTTTGCTGAAACAATTTCGTGATATGCAGCGGATGATGAAGAAGATTAAAAAGACGGGCGGACGCGGTCTGTCCGGTTTCTTTGGATGACCCGAAAGTTTAATGATCTGGCAGGCGTTTCCTTCAACGCTGCCCTCGTCAGGCAAATAACCCGGGTGAAAATGATTGTAAAATTGAATTCTATATAAAAACAGGAGTAAAACTCGATGGTTCGTATTCGATTACGCCGAACTGGCTCTCGCCACCAACCCAGCTACCGTGTGGTGGCTGCAGATAAAGAAAGCCCCCGTGACGGGAAGTTTCTGGAAATTTTGGGGCATTATAATCCCCGCACCGAGCCTTCCACGATTGTTCTCAAGGAAGACCGGATATACGATTGGATGAGCAAGGGCGCACAGCCGAGTGACTCGGTGGTGAAGATTTTCAACAGCGTTGGCTTGTTGGAGCGGTTTGAACGTTTCAAGGCCGGCGAAGAAGTTGAAACATTGGTGGCCGAAGCTGAAAAAATTTACGAGGAGCGCAACATTGATCCCAGAACTCGCCGGGATTCCGACTCATAATTGCTGAAGTAATTTTGTTGGTTGGTTTGGTTGGCGATCAAGGGAAAGGATGTACCGTGAAAGAACTGGTTGAATATATTGCTTGTTCGCTGGTAGATAGTCCGGCTGAAGTACATGTGAAAGAACGTCGTTCTGGAAACCGCGTATATTTGGAGCTTCATGTCGCAAAGAATGACATGGGCAGAGTGATCGGCAAAGGCGGCCGTGTGGCCAATTCCGCTCGCGTATTACTGCGTGTAGCCGCAGCGCGCGAAGGGAAACAAGTCAATTTGGAGATTTCGGAACCGCGATGAATCGACATCGACCGATGTCACCTGACCGGAACAGGAATGAGACAGGAGGCTCGCCCGGTAAGGGCGGGCCTTTGCTCCTGGCCGTCGGCAAACTGCGACGGCCGCATGGCATTCACGGTGAAATCCTAATGGACGTGTTAACCGATTTTCCTGACCGGCTCGGCCCAGGGAAAGAAGTCTATGTCGGTGAATCACATCGGCCTTATGAAATCATTCATATGCGGAGGCATGATCCGGCTTTGCTTGTGACACTGGATGGCATTGATACCAGAGAATCTGCTGGAGAGCTGCGTAATCAATTGGTTTATGTGTATGCTGATGGGCTGCCGGATTTGCCTGAAGGTGAGTATTACCATCATCAATTAATGGGGCTTCGGGTTGAGGATGAAGCCGGGAATGAACTTGGGGTACTCGAGCAAATCCTGGTCACCGGGGCAAATGATGTTTATCTGGTGCGCACCAGTGACGACAAAGAATTATTGCTGCCAGCTATTCACGATGTCGTGTTGGAGATTGACATCAAACAGGGGAAAATGGTTGTGCGGCCGATGGACTGGTATTAGCGGGGGAGAATGGATCCAAGAGCGTATTGGTTGGGCTTTAACCTCGTCAAAGGTATCGGATCGGTGCGTTTGCAGGGTCTATTAAGCTATTTTGGCAGTCTGGAGATCGCCTGGCAAGCCCCGCCGGAAGCGCTAAAAAATGCTGGCTTAAGCACTAAAGTGATTGGAAACTTGCTCAAAGTACGCAGTGAAGTAGAGCTTGAGGCTGTTCTTGAGCGAATTCTCTCCAATGGAATCCAGGTATTAACCTGGGAGAGCGAAGCCTATCCCCGACGATTAAAAGAGATAGATCAACCACCGCCAGTATTGTATGTGAGCGGTAGTTTGGCTGTGGAAGATGAATGGGCTGTGGCGATTGTCGGCACAAGGCGTGTGACGGCATACGGACGGCAAATGGCAGAAGAATTGGCTGGATATCTGTCGAGCAACGGAATCGCCGTGGTGAGCGGTTTGGCGCGCGGCATTGATGGCCTTGCCCATAAGGCCGCTTTATCTGCTGGCGGAAGGACAATTGCTGTTCTTGGCAGCGGAGTGGATCGTATCTATCCTCCTGAACACCGACGTCTTGCAGAAGAAATCAGTGCTCATGGCGCAATAATCAGTGATTATGCGCTTGGAACGCCGCCAGAAGGGTCCAATTTTCCGCCCCGTAACCGAATTATTTCCGGGCTTTCGCTGGCGGTGATTGTTGTGGAAGCTGGAAAAAAGAGCGGTGCTTTGATTACGGCTCGTTTTGCTGCGGATCAGGGGAGAGATGTATTTGCAGTACCAGGGAATGTACATGCCCCGCAGAGCATTGGTACAAATCAATTGATCCAGGAAGGCGCACGACCGTTGTTAAAGCCACAGGATGTTTTAGAAGCATTGAATTTGCAGCAAATCCAGGAATATCGCGCTGCCCGGCATGTGATACCATCTGATGCGGTCGAGGCGAAATTGCTGGATATCATTCATGCTGAACCTGTGCATGTGGATGAAATAAGCCGCGAGGCAGGATATTCTATTGAGAAAGTTTCGGCGGCATTAACCATGCTGGAATTAAAGGGCGTGGTACGTCAGGTTGGCGGAATGCAATACGTGATGGCGCGCGAGATGACAGCTTCATATGAAACTGGAAATGATAGTGAGGACTGAAATGTTAGACCATTATTATGCAGTGATCATGGCAGGCGGTGGCGGAACACGTTTATGGCCTCTCTCCCGAAAGGGACGCCCAAAGCAGATGCTTCAATTGATTGGAGAGCGTACAATGTTTCAACTCGCTGTTGATCGGTTGGAGGGATTGTTCCCTGCTGAACGGATCCTGGTGGTGACTGTGGCAGAACAGGCTGCCGGATTACAGGCTCAGTGTCCGGAGATTCCTGAAGAAAATTATCTTCTGGAATCTATGCCGCGTGGCACGGCTTCAGTCGTTGGACTGGCAGCGATTGAGCTGATCCATCGCGATCCAGAGGCAACCATGGCGATCCTTACAGCCGACCATTATATAGAAGATGTCCCCATGTTCCAGAATTTACTGTCAGCAGCCTTTGATGTTGCCCAGCGCGGCAATTTGGTTACCCTGGGGATTGTGCCGACTTTTCCGGCGACAGGCTATGGGTATGTGCAGCGCGGCCAGGAACTGGAAATCTTTCGCGGGGCAGCGGCTTACCATGCCTTGCGGTTTAAGGAAAAACCGGATACAGCCAAAGCCAAAGAGATGCTGGCTGGAGGTGACCATTATTGGAATTCAGGCATGTTCATCTGGCGGGCAGACCGTATTTTGGAGGAAATTCGCGGGTTGATGCCTGACCTGGCTGGAAAATTGGCTGAAATCTCGGAAGCATGGGAAAGGGCAGACGAGAAGGATGTACTGCAGGAAGTGTGGCCAACGATTCACCCAGAAACGATCGATTATGGTATTATGGAGCACGCTGCCCGGGTGGCAGTGTTGCCTGCAGCCGATTTAGGTTGGAATGATGTCGGTAGTTGGGATTCGTTATTTGACGTCTTGCCTGCTGATGAGAATGGAAATATCGTTGTCCAGGCCAAGCATTTTGGCCTGAATACAGAGTCTTCTCTGATATTTGGAAGTTCCAGCGAACGCGTGATTGTGACTGTTGGGGTTAAGGATCATATTGTGGTGGATACTGGTGATGTCGTGTTCATCTGCCCCCGTAGTGATGCACAGAAGGTACGCGAACTGGTCAACGCTTTCAAAAATTCAGAGTGGCAGAGTTATTTGTAGGAGTTAGGTTTGGAAGCATATTGTGTAAAGTGCAAAGCAAAACGTGAAATGGATAACCTGAAGCCTGATTTTAATGTTTCGGGCGCTCCCATCACGCGGGGTACATGCCCAGTGTGTACTACCAAAATGGTGCGCATCGGAAATACTGAGGCACATAAAGGATTGACTCCTCCGCCGAAGCAAAAGCGAAGTCGACAAAAACGAAGCGGTAAGCTGGTTATTGTCGAATCGCCGGCGAAAGCGCGTACCGTTGGGCGCTTCCTGGGGAAGGGCTATACAGTCAAGGCCTCTGTTGGGCATGTGCGTGATCTTCTCCGTTCTTCCCTTTCTGTGGATGTCGAGAATGATTTCACGCCAAAATATCGGGTTCCGAATGAAAAGCGACTGATCGTAAAAGAACTGAAAGCTGACGCAAAGAAGGCCGAAGAAATTTATTTGGCTACTGACCCGGATCGTGAAGGCGAGGCGATTGCCTGGCATTTGATGGAAGCCGCCGAAATAGAGCTTGAGCGCACCAAGCGCGTGGTGTTCCATGAGATTACAAAAAGCGCGATTGAAGATTCTTTTCAGCATCCCAAACAGCTTGATATGCATCTGGTTGATGCACAACAAGCACGGCGAATTCTGGACCGGCTCGTTGGATATGGCATCAGCCCGCTGCTTTGGCAGAAAGTGCGCAGTCGTCTCTCTGCTGGCCGGGTGCAGTCTGTTGCCTTGCGCATGGTCGTGGAGCGCGAACGCGAGATTGACGCGTTTGAATCCGTAGAATACTGGACGATCAAGGCTAAATTGAAAGCCGAGGGAGCGAAAGAAGATTATTTGGCTCGCCTTGTGCGAATCGATGGTCGGGAACCGTCATTACCCAATGAAAAAGCTATTCAGGATATCTTAAGTGATCTGGAAGCAGCTCAGTATGAGATATTGAAGATCAAGCGTGGTGTGCGCACCCGAAAGCCTAACGCGCCCTTTATCACCAGTACTTTGCAGCAGCAGGCTTCGCGCCGATTGGGCTTTACTGCCAAACGGACGATGGCCTTGGCTCAACAATTATACGAAGGTATTGATGTGGGCGATGGCGGCGGTACGGGCTTGATCACTTATATGCGTACTGATTCCACTAATATAGCTAAGGAAGCCGCACGGCAGGCACGTGGTTATATTGCGAATCATTACGGTAAGGAATATGTGCCTGAAACTCCACATCGTTTCAAGACGAGTGCTAAATCGGCACAGGAAGCACATGAAGCGATCCGCCCGACATCTGTGTTGCGAGAGCCAAAAGCGATTAAAGGTTATTTGACCCGCGATCAATACCGCCTGTATCAATTGATCTGGCAGGGTTTCATGGCGTCTCAAATGGCAGCCGCGGTTTTCGATACACTGACAATTGAAATTGATGCTGATGGTCAAGAACATCAATATAAATTACGTACTTCCGGATCCACGCTCCGCTTCCCGGGTTTCCTTGTGGTCTTTGCTGATGCAAAAAACGGGGAAAAACCGGAAGAGGAGAATGGTAATGCTTCAATTCCCAACGGATTGGAAGAGGGACAGCGGCAGGTTTTGATTGGCTTGATCCCGGAACAGCATTTCACCCAGCCACCGCCGCGCTACACAGATGCCACGCTTGTACAATCACTTGAAGAGCACGGCATTGGACGGCCTTCAACCTACGCGGCCATCTTGTCTACGATCCAGGACCGCGGTTATGCGTATAAAGAAAACAAGCGTCTATTCCCCACAGAAACAGGACTGCTTGTCAATGATCTGCTTGTACAGTACTTTGAAGATATTATCAATACCGGGTTCTCGGCGAAGATGGAAGAGCAACTGGATGGAATTGCCGGTGGTCATCAAAATTGGGTAAACGTTATATCGGAATTTTATGATAAATTTTCACCTGAACTAGAGCACGCCCGAAACGAAATGCCTGAAACCAAAGCGGAACTTGAGAAAATCGGACGGTCATGTCCGAAATGCGGACATGACCTGGTTATACGTTGGGGACGTTTTGGGAAATTTGTCAGTTGCAGCAATTTCCCTGAATGCCGCTATACCGAGCCGTGGCTTGAAAAGATCGGTGTGCATTGTCCAAAGTGCAGCAAC
>JAIOTF010000364.1 GCA_021107195.1 Anaerolineaceae bacterium
GCCAGGTCCACGGGCACAAAAGTATTTTCGGGCATGGCCAATGCGGCTTCACGGGAGCGGCCCATCACGCATAAGTCTCCCGGCCCGGCCCGCACCACATCCACCGCCACTTGCAATGCGCCCTTTGGGCGCAGCGCTTTATCCAGCGGTTGGACGATCAACAGTTTCAGGCCTTCCAAACCTTCAACTTTCATCGTACAGATGGCGCTTCCGTGAACACGTCCGAATTGCATATCTCGCCTATTTCAGTCGTAAATTTGCCAGCACGCGCTCCAGGATCGAATCCAGCAGCGCCGGGTCAATCTGGTTTCCCAGGCGGGCAAGCACCGCACTGCGCACACGCGCTTTCAGATCATCGGAACCTGGAGTGCTGTTGGCAGAAACCACATCCTTATCAAAAGAAACAGGAACTTTCTTTTCCGAAGTTTGCTGGGAAAGATACGGCCGTTCTGGCGCACTGGGCGGCTTTTCATTGCCCTGCACCAGGCGCACGCCCAGCCGCTCGGCTTTTTCATAAGCCAGCTCAGTGAGGACAACATCATCGCCCACTTCCACCATGCGGATACCGCGGGCAAAAAGATCCTCAATATCGCGTTCGGTATAAAAAACCTTTGGCATAAAAACTCCCTTCGCGTACTGCCTAGCCTGCTACGCCTTCGAGGCTTTCCAACGCCCGAACTGCTGCGTCTCTTGCCGAAACGATCTCGGATTCACTGCCCGCCAGCCACATTCTGCCAAAGCGTCCCACGGAGGACACATGCACAATTTTGACGCTGGCCTTCTTTTCGGCTTCATTGCACGCAAAATTGATATATGCCGCAGGGGCACATTCCAGCACCAGCAAAGTCTCACCGGGTACCAGCATACTGCCCCGCCGGAAGCGGTTCAAAAGCTGCGCCTGGTAAGGGTCTATGCGGGTGATCATCTGCACCGAGGCAATGCTCGGTTTGATCCGGTCTTCGGCCCGCAGGCCAAGGCGGTCCAGCACCACTTCGCCAGCCTCAATCACCGCAGCCTGGTTCATCGAGTGCACCTCAAACATGCCAAATTCGCGTTCTACGATCTGCGCACCGGGTCGGGCTTCAGTAGCTTTGACCGCGATATCGACGACACGAAACACTTCATTACCGGGGGCCATCTCGACATACAGGGAAGCCATGCCTTCTGTGGGTAAGTCACCCTGGGTTACCGTACCAATGAACGCAGCATATTGCGCCTGCATCCTGTCCAAAAAACAATAGCAGCGTAACGAAAAATTATCGCCCATTGAATCTCCTCATGCTAAAACAAACCCGGCTGTGCCAGGCGATCTTTCACCCGGCCTGCCAGAGATTGCTATTCTGATCGGAAAGCAATACCGCGCGCTCACCGACTGGTTGCAGCGATTAGAGCTAAGCTACTTGCTCCCGCTGGAGCGTCCGCCAAAGCCGCCCTTGCTGCTGTCAGGCAGGATCATTTCTACATCTACATGCGGCCGCGGGATGACATGCACAGATACCAATTCGCCAACGCGCTTGGCTGCTGCTGCACCGGCATCGGTTGCAGCTTTCACCGCACCCACGTCGCCGCGCACCATCACCGTCACATAGCCGCCGCCAACATACTCTGAGCCGATCAAAACAACATTGGCTGCCTTGACCATGGCATCTGCCGCTTCAATCGATCCGACGAGACCCTTGGTCTCTACCATACCCAATGCGATCAACGATTTATCCAAAGCCATTTCCTTTTTCCTTTCACAAAACGAGATCCATTATGCAACTATTGCAATCTCAAAATTTCTTCAACGACGCCGCGAACCACAGCTTCAATCTCTTGCGCTGTCAAATCCGCCTTTGTCACCTCGCCAGCCGGGGCCAAAGCCGCTTCCGGCGGTGGGGTTATTTCAAATGCCAACCGCTTCACATTAAAAAGATGGTATACGGTCACGTTATCGCCGGTGATCGAGCCACCCACGCCGCCCGCGCCCAAAGTCATCGAGGGCATCACGCCGGTGGTGAAACCCACCGCACCCAGTGTGCCCACCGTATTGACCAAAATGCGGAAGACCGGTTTCTCCAGACCAAAGGCCATGATCACCTTTTCATCCGTGGCATAAATGATCTGACTGTGACCTCGCCCGCCAAACTGGATCAGCTCGATCGAGCGGTCGCAGCCTGCTTCCCAACCATCCGCTTCATACCAGCCCAATACCGTGGTCAATTTCTCGCGGGAGAGAGGTTCATCCTTTCCCACTTTGTTCAACCGGGCCACCAGGATGCGCGCTGAGGAGGGCACATCAATGCCCGCCAAGGCCGCCAACACCTGCGGGGTCTTCCCCACCGTGGCCGAATTGATCGCCCCATTTTCAAAGAATAACGTGCGCCTCAAAGCATCCGCCTGTGCTTCACTGACAAAATATGCACCCTGTGCCTGCATCAGAGATGCCAGGCGATCAGCGATCGGTTTGTCAGCAACCACGGACTGCTCGCTGGCGCAAATCGTGGAGCAGTCAAATGCCTTACTGCCCACAATATACCGTGCGGCTTTCTCGATATCCGCGCTGCGGTCAACATACACCGGCACATTGCCTGGCCCCACGCCATAGGCTGGTTTGCCGGTCGAATGTGCCGCCCGCACCATGGCCGAGCCGCCAGTCGCCAGGATCAAGGCCGTATATTTGTGGCGCATCAACTCCTGCGTGCCCTCTAAAGACACGTTCTCAAAACAGCTTATCAGTCCCTTGGGCGCACCAGCCCGTTCCGCCGCATCCGCCATGATGCGTGTAGTTTCCAGACTGCACTTCGCTGCCGAAGGATGCGGGCAGAAAACGATCGCGTTACGTGCTTTGATGGCTATTAAGGCTTTGGCCATCACGGTCGAGGTTGGATTGGTGCTGGGCGTCAGGCCCACCACAACCCCCATCGGCCAGGCGATTTCATAGATCTTGCGCTGCGGGTCACGGCTGATCACGCCGACCGTCTTGATATCCTTGATGCTCTCCCAAACATTGCGGGAGGCAAATTCATTTTTTAATTTCTTGTGCGCCGCCACACCATACCCGGTCTCTTCAGACGCCATCTGCCCCAAACGCCCGGCAGCTTGAAAAGCTGCATCGGCCATGGCACTGCACACCCGATCTACCTCTTCCTGGGTGGCATGCAGCCAGATGCGCTGTGCGTCACGGGCAGTTGTCGCCAGATCGCGCGCCTCTTGAATGGAAAGCAAATCTTTATCCATGAAGGACCGCTCCAATCATCAGTTGCGAAACGTTACCTTGCCCTCAACTACGAGGGAATCAATCACAGCCATGATCACAGAATCCACCGGCGTGTTTTTGGTGGTCGTTGTCTGACGTGCACTTGAACCGGCAGCGGTCAACACCAGATCACCTTCACCAGCGTCCACCGTATCAACGGCCACATAGGGTTTCCCGATGACCTTACCTGTTTCATCTGTTTGACAACAGATAAGCAGTTTACGATCCTTGAGTTTCTCATCCTTGATCGTCGAAACCGCACTGCCAACAACTCTGGCAATCAGCATGGCTTTCTCCTCAATTCAATCTGCCAGACGGTTCAGTAAGAACCGCTGACAGCTTCACCCTTGATGATCTTGACGCCGGCGCTGGCCCCAAGACGGGTTGCGCCCACGCTGACCATGTTTTCTGCATCTTCACGCGAGTGAATTCCGCCCGCTGCTTTCACCCCGATCGTTGGACCAACCACGCGCCGCATCAAAGCCACATCCTGAATGGTCGCACCGCCCGTTGAAAATCCGGTGGAGGTCTTCACAAAATCCGCTCCAGCTTCTTTGGCCAGCAAACAGGCAATCACCTTCTCTTCGTCCGTCAACAAAGCAGTCTCAATAATAACCTTCAGCAGTCCACCGCGTTCGTGTACTGCATTGACGATCTCGCGAATATCGCGCGCCACCAAATCCAGCTTGCGTGCCTTCAATGCACCGATATTGATCACCATATCAATCTCATTAGCACCGTGTTCCATGGCCTTGACCGTCTCATACACCTTGACCTCAGTCATGGTCGCACCTAACGGAAATCCGATCACCGAACACACCTTGACCGAAGACCCCCGCAGCAAGTCAGCACACTGCTGTACGTTCACCGGGTTAACACTAACTGAAGCAAATTTGTAAGTACTGGCCTCTTCACACAAGGTGGCAATCTGGTCAGGCGTCGCTTCAGGCTTCAACAGCGTATGATCAATGTAACTCGCAATCGACGGATCCTGAGGCACAAACCCCAGCGACGTAGTCAGGCGCTCTGCGCCGGCCCCTACCACACGGCCATGTTCATCAAAACAGGTCTGCACAACGATGCCGTCTGCCGTTTCCACTTTGCAGATTGCACCCTGCGGCGTTGGCTTATCCGCGTTCTCATAAGCCTGAAGGACTTCGTGCGTGATGATCTCTACCAGAGTTTGAATTGTTTTTTCATCTGGAGCCATATATCAATCTCCGTTTTTCATAAATTTCTGCTCGATTGCCATGATCTTGTCCACTCTTCGAGCGTGCCGTCCCCCGCCAAATTCTGTTTCCAGCCAGGTCTTCACGATCTGCTTGGCCAGACTGTTGCCAATCAGACCCGCACCCAGACTCAAGACATTGGCATTATTATGCTCGCGGCTGTTGAACGCCGTGGCATAGTCATAACACATCGCCGCGCGCACACCTGGCACCTTGTTGGCCGCCATGCAGCTGCCAATCCCGGCTCCATCGATCACGATACCGCGCCAGGCCTTGCCCTCGCTGACCATTTCGGCCACCATATAAGCATAATCCGGATAATCCACCGACTTAGTATCACTGGTGCCAAAATCAACCACGCGGTACCCCAGCTCAACAAGATAGGCCTTGAGCATGTTCTTGAGGTCAACACCGCCATGGTCGTTAGCAATGGCGACCTTGCGGTCGCCTTTTCCGGTTTCATTAACCGCCGGATCATCAACCGGCTGGCTTATTTCAGTCTGCTGGTTGCGCTGCAAAACCCGTTGTACGATTTCTTGAATTTCCGCATCGGAAATGGATGACATGATTCAGGCGTCCTTTTCCTGGAAACATTTTCCATTTGTCTATTAATTGCGTGTATGTTGATAATACCATGCAAAAAGGGTCGGGTCAAACAAACATAAGAATAATCACTCGCGGGCAAAGAACCTGATCTGCGGCGGCGGCCAATAGATCATCACTGCCCGTCCCACAACCTCATCTACAGACACAAATCCCCAGCTATGCGAATCCGAAGATTGATTGCGATTGTCGCCCAGCACAAACAACTTACCCTCGGGCACATTCCATTTTCCAACATAACTTGGCACCTCATTGAGATAAGTCTCTATCATCGGCCGCCCGGAAATATAAACGATACCGTCCCGAACTTCTACCTCATCACCGGGTAAGCCAATCACCCGCTTCACATAATCTTCGCTTTCATTATAGTGAAAGATGACAATATCACCGCGCTCCATTTCACCAAATTTATAGGCCAGCTTGTTGACCATCACAAATTCACCAGGCAGATACGTGGGGAGCATACTTATATTTACTACGCGCACCTGCGCCAATACAGCATCAATTGCACAATACAGTGCAAAGGCCAAAACCAGGGTCTCAACAACATCTAGCGGAATGCGCCCTATGCTTGGTGATTGTGGTTGCTGCTCAGTCAAACTTGTTTCTTCTGGCAGGGATGTCGCCGGATATTCTTCCGGAGGGATATTCTCAGGGGGAAAACTCAACTAACCAACTCCATTAATCTATACGCAGCAATAATCATCTCATATGCCTCGTATCAATGACGCGCCTTCATGATCACGCGAATCGGTGTGCCAATGAATTTGTTGTCTTCACGAATGCGATTTTCCAAAAATCGAAGGTAGGTGAAATGTGCCAATTTTGGATCATTCACATAGCATAAAAACGTCGGTGGATTATTGTGTACCTGCGTACCATAATAAATCTTCAATTGACGGCCTGTTTTGGATGGCGCGGCGTGGATCGATTGCGCATTGCGCAAGATCTTGTTCAATTTTGAGGTGCTCAGCTTGACCAGCCGCTCTTCCTGCACGCGCAATGCCGTCGGCAGCACCTGAGTCACCCGCTGCCCGGTTTTGGCCGAAATGAATAACATCGGCACATACGGCATGAAATTCAACTCCTGGCGGATGCGTGTAGAATAAGCATCCATCGTATAGGTGTCTTTTTCGATGGCATCCCATTTATTGACCACCACGACCGCACTCTTCCAGTTATCCAGAATATACCCGGCGATGTGAGTATCCTGTGCGCTGATTCCTTCTATAGCATCGATCACCAGCAAAACAACATCAGCCCGTTCAATGGCTCTCATCGAACGAACCACACTATATTTTTCCACGCCGGGCTCCACCCTGCCGCGCCGGCGAATACCGGCGGTATCGATCAAAGTGAGATCAATCCCCTCATATTCCAGATAGGTATCTACTGCATCCCGGGTTGTCCCGGCAATCGGGCTGACAATCGCCCGTTCTTCGCCCATCAGCCGGTTCAGCAAGCTGGATTTGCCTACATTCGGCTTGCCGACGATAGCAATCTTAACCGACTCATCTTCCTCTTCCTCTTCTGCAGGCAGGAATGAAGCCACCACATCATCCAGCAGATCGCCGGTACCCGTGCCATGCAGTGCAGAGATCGCGTAAGGCTCGCCTAATCCCAATTCATAGAACTGGACAGCCGTATCACGCAGCTCTGCATTATCAGCCTTGTTAGCCACCACAAAGATCGGCGGCCAAAACTCACCGTTTTCGCGTTTTTTTTGACTGCGCCGCAGGATCTGCGCCACTTCAAGATCGGCCGGGGTAACACCACTCATCGCATCGACAAGCAGTAAAACAGCATCCGCTTCCCCCACTGCGATCGCGGCCTGGGTACGGATCTCCTGGATGAAATCCGCCGACCCCACAGAAAGCGGGGCAAGGCGGCTGCTGGCAGTCGGGTCAATACCACCAGTATCAATGACAGTGAATATACGCCCGTTCCATTCCGATTCAAAGAAAAGGCGATCCCGGGTCGTACCCGGTATATCATCCACAATCGCCAACCGTTCTCCAGAGAGACGGTTGAACAATGTGCTTTTTCCTACATTTGGTCTTCCGACCAATGCGACAACAGGTTTATTCATACAGCTTCTTTCTCAACTGCGAACGTGCCAGAGCAGCGCCGCAGGACATACTCACACGAATGAGGCACACCTCTTCAGAAAAGGCTGCCAGTTCACGGGGTGAAAAGCGAGATATCGATCTCAATCGAACCTGGCAGGATCGACTCCACACGTAGTTGAGTGCTGTCAGTGTTGGTAAATTCCACCACCGGCACACGCTGGTACGTTCCAGCTTCTTCGCCCTGCATATTGATTACCACGCGCACATCATTGGCCAACAGGCCATCCAGCACAGGCAAAGGCCCGGAAATGATCACATCCACAACTTCAGGCGATACAGTGGCTTTCAAGCCTTCTGACAAGCCGACTACGGTCACCGGCATATCTGACAGGGTCAGACTGCCTTCAATCGGGTCAACCCCCACCTGCACAGATACCGTCTGGTCACCCACCACGGCCACGCCAGGCGGCAGGTTCAACGGCAGCTTCAAGTCCTGGTCTTCACTGGCGCCCGTCAAATCCAGGGCGGCCGTATCCACATACCCGGGCAGCTCATCCACCAATGTCGGATCATACGAGAATACAGTGATGGTGGGTGGAAAAACAGAAATATTTGTGACGCGGTAACCGCTGGCAACCTGCCCGCTGGCAACCACTTTCACCACCACGTTGCGGTAACCACCGCGCTGGGTCACGGTAATGCTCGCCTGCACCTCTTTCGGCGTGATTTCCACATTCTTGACCTCAACACCTTCGGTATTCACCGCTTTCAAACTCAGGACACGTTCAATATCCTGGCTGGTGCGGTTCAAATCCAATGTGGCCCGCACCTCATTCACCTGATTCACCACAGATTCAGGACCACTGATCGTCACAGAATTTGGTGTCCAGGTCGGCGATTCGGCTTGAAAACCAGTGGCAACATCGCCGCTCTGAAGCAAACGCACCGCAATTTCCTTACTGGCAAAAGGCTCCAAAGTGACCAGAATAGTACTCGGGGAATATGAGACGATCTCAACCGGGCGCTCATCTACCTGCACCTGCACTGGCACCTCAAATGAGCCGGCTTCCAAACCGGAAAGATCGATCAAAGCACGAATGGTTTGCGGTTGATTGGTTAACCTGCTCCATACTGATTCAGGTGCATTCAACGTCAATGTGATCTGTGTTGGCACATCTCCCATCAGCAGCAAACTAGGGTCCTGACCGACCACTTCGATCATTACTGAACTGGGAAAAATGCGCTGTTCGGTCGGGTCTTCGTCAATTACTGCCGAGATCCATACTGCCACAGCCAGCGCAAGCGCCAGCAGCAGTGAGGGAAAATTCTTGGTGATAATCTTCCAGAACTTCACGATCAATCCTCCCGCCCGCGTTTACGCAAACTGGCGAACAGTCGCACAAAGAAACCACCTGATCTTTGCTCCACATCAGAAGTGCGATAAAACGCCATCAAAATATTTTCCAACCGCTCACGATCCAGGCGATGGATCAAACGCCCCCCCTGGGCCACCGAAATATCACCGGTTTCTTCTGAAACCACCACCGCGATGGCGTCGCTGGCTTCGGATGAGCCCAAAGCTGCCCGGTGACGCAAGCCCATCTGCCGCTCAGGCGAACGATTCAACACGCCGCTGGAAGACAGCGGCATCACGCAGGATGCCGCTGTAACCTGGCATTCATCCGAGACGATCACTGCGCCATCATGCAGCGGAGTATTGGGATAAAATATTTGCAGCATCAATTCCGGGGTCGGTTTGGCATCCAGACGCACTCCGGTTTCGGCATATTCTTCCAGGCTGTCTGTACGCTGCAAAATGATCAATGCGCCGTATTGATGAACCGACAATCGCGCCGCAGAAGTTACAATGGTCTGGATGGTTTCCATCAGCACTTCAGTCGTTGTCCGCGGCTGCCGCCAGAGCAGCACCCCAAAACCAGCACGTCCCAAGCGTTCCAGTACCCGGCGGATCTCCGGTGCAAACACCACAGGCACGGCAATCAGCAGCGCAGGCAGTGCAGTCCTCACAAACCACGAAAATGCCGGCAGATTGGCCAGGCTGGTCAATAAACTGAGCAGGATAGCAAAAAAGATCACCCCGCGCATCAATACCATAGCATGCGTATCCCGCACCAGGGTCAAGACGATGAAAAAGATCGCCGTGACAAGCAAGATGTCAAGAACGCCCAGCCAATCCAGCCGCTGGAATAAGAAAACCAGTTGGTTCAATAAATAAGTCACAATCGTCCTATAAATCAGATGTTGAATATCCAATGCTTGCAATCAAAATGCTACAAACTGGCTGTTTGATTTGCATTACATTGGACGCAGCACACGATCAATCCGCAGTTGCTTAAAAAATAAAACCGTATTCGCAGGTTGTGAATCACGAGCCGCTTCTTGCCAGGCGGTGACCCCCAAAGAATCCGGTTCCCGTTGCTTGTATCCTAAACTTTCCCAAATCTCGGCATACTTTACCATAGAAGTCGGCACAAAGACCAATGCTGCTTCACATTGCAAATCTCGGGAAGCATGCTCCATTTCCTTGAAAAGGAGCGGCAAAGCCTGTTTTGGCGGTATCGATGCCTCCAATACAATATCATACGTTCGAGAGACCAAATTCTCCACCTGCCAGGCGATCAGTCCACGTAACACGTCCCCCACCTGTAAAAGCAGGAATGCTTTCTCACCAAAAGCCGCCATGATGTCTGTTCGGGTAAGGTTGGAGCCGGAACGCACCTGGTTCAACAACTGGGCAATCTCGTTTGAATGGCGGGGTTTGCCGCGCAGCACACGCATCACACCCTGAGGCGTCACTTTTCGGGGAACCAGCACTGTCAACGGCTCAGTAACACCAGCCGGAACAATTTTATTCCATGCCGCATTAACCCGCGCCCATGTTTCTTCAAAACTGCCCTCGTTCTGAATGACCAACGTCGCCGAGGCCAGTCTGGATTCCTGCGAAGGCTGTGCGCTGATGCGCTGTATGGCCTCATGACGAGACATCTTGCGTTTATTTTGCAAGCGGCTCAATTGGGTCTTCAGCGGTGCGGCTGTCACCCAGATACTGTCACAAACGCTGTCCATACCAAGATCGTCAGGCTTAATCACTTCAATGACGACCACTGGCTGCATGGCACGCTGTACCAGCAGATCGATGGCCTGGATCACATACGGATGAATGATCCCTTCCAACGTCTTCAAAGCCGTCTGGTCATCAAACACCAGGCGGCCAAGCTTTTTTCGATCGATCTCTCCATCCGCACCCAGCACCCACTGCCCAAAAGTCTCCAGAACTTTTTTGTAACCTGGACCGCCTTTGGCAATCACGCGGTGTGCCAATGCATCAGCATCGATACCGTAGGCGCCCAAATGCTCCAGCATCCGGCGCACCACAGTCTTTCCAGTGCCAATGTTTCCCGTCAAGCCAATGACGTATTTCCCCTTCCACTTGCTCACACCCACTCCTTAAACACAAAACTACAGGAAACCCTGCCAATACATTTTAATCTTGCATGCATAGAATGTCAAACCGTAACAGGCATCAAGAATCAATGAATTAGAATTATACCCGTATCCACAAAGCAGTTTTCTGGATTTGCTTGACACACCCGTCATATCCATGTAAAATACCGTACGCAAGCCGAGATAGCTCAGTTGGTAGAGCACGCGACTGAAAATTGCGGTGTCGACAGTTCGATTCTGTCTCTCGGCATCCAAAAGCGCCTCAAATGAGGCGCTTTTGCTTTCCTGATATTCAGCTATGCCGCTTTACCAAACTTTGCCTGGTCTTTCCCAAACCAACCCTGAGAAGGTTCAGATAGCTTACCAGATTTATCTTCAACCACACTAGCAGAAAGACAAAAACACCCCAACCATTTCAAGGGAAAAATCTTCAAAGGAAGTATTTTTAAGTTTCTTCATTATAAGTTATACATTTTACATTCCCAAAGTTTGATACAATCCATCTACCATGAACCAAAAGAACCTTCCTTTCATTTCTCTTGGTATGCTCTTGTTGGGCAGCCTGTTGCTGCTCTTTGGCAGCAGCCGCCCGGTGACCATCTATCTGGATGGAAAACAGCTCATCATCGACAGCCGGGCGTTAACTGTCAATCAGGCACTACAAGACGCTGGTTTGGCACTCAACGATCTCGACCAACTTACGCCCGCCCCCAACCAGTGGCTGGGCTGGAATGCGGCCATCAGAATGGATCGCGCCCGCCAAACGCAGGTGTGGACGGAGCCTGAGCAATTCCCCTTCCAGATTATCACCACTGAGCGTCTTCCGGCAAACATCCTGGCTTCCGCCAAAATCCTGCTCTATCCCGGTGACCTCTTGCTCTGGAACGGCTTACCGATGAACCCGCTGCATCCTCTGGGGCCAGCAGAAAACTACACGCTGCAATACGTATCTGGTTCGCCAGTCTTCCTGCAACAGGAGCACCAGTCAGCCTCTGTCAGCGGTGCCGGCAGCCTGGGAGACCTGTTCTATGAAAACAATATTCCGCTGTCCACTGCCGATCAGGTAACATCTCCCCTGACCAGGCCGGTGCGCGATATCGAAGCAGTCAGTCTTCGCCAGGCTGCGCCCCTGCAAATACTGGTCAACAACACTACGATCCAGACCTACGCCGCCGCTGCCACCGTCGGGGAGGCGCTTACCCAGGCTGGCATCCCGCTCCAGGGACTGGATTTCAGCATCCCGGAAGCCACATCTCCCCTGCCCAAAAATGGACAAGTGCGCGTGGTGCACGTGCGGGAAGAAATCATCCTCACGCAGAACACGATCCCCTTTGAGAAAGAATTTGTTGCCAACGCCGATCTGGCACTTGACCAGATCAGCACCGTCAGCTCAGGAGAATACGGCATCCAGGTCAATCGCCAGCGGGTGCGCTTTGAAGATGGCGAAGAAACCAGCCGTGAAACCGAAGCCGAGTGGATCGCCAAAGAACCCGTACCGCAGCAAGTAGGCTACGGAACCAAAATAGAAGTTCAGTCCACCAGCACGCCAGACGGCAACATCGAGTATTGGCGGGCGATCAATGTATACGCCACATCCTACTCTCCCTGCCGGTCTGGTGTCGAAAAATGCTATTACGGTACGGCTTCCGGGCTAAAAGTAGAAAAAGGCGTTATTGGTGTCACCAGTGCCTGGTTTTCCTGGATGCAGGGCCAGCGGGTTTATATCCCCGGCTATGGCTTCGCCGTCATCGCCGATGTCGGCGGTGGAATCCCCGGCAAAGACTGGATCGACCTCGGTTATTCAGACGATGATTACGAACCCTGGAGCCAAAACGTGACCATGTATTTTCTCACGCCTATTCCGGAAAGC
This sequence comes from Anaerolineaceae bacterium, assembly GCA_021107195.1. Lineage (GTDB taxonomy): Bacteria > Chloroflexota > Anaerolineae > Anaerolineales > Anaerolineaceae > SMBSF63. The sequence goes on from JAIOTF010000364.1 coordinate 12,475, forward strand.
ATTCCATGGACCCTGCCTTGAACCCTGTTCCTCCCCTCAGTGTGGCCCGGTTGCTGCGCCAGTATGACCTGACCCTCAGGAAAGGGATGGGACAGAATTTCCTGATCGACGAAACAGCCCTGGCCCGCATTGTGGCAGCAGCCGAGATTTCCACCGACTCAGCCGTCCTGGAAATTGGGCCGGGGCTTGGCAGCTTGACCCGCTACCTCGCCGAACAGGCCCGCAAAGTAATCGCGGTTGAACTGGATGACCGTTTCCTGCCTGTGCTGGCAGAAGTGCTGGAACCCTGGGATAACGTGACAGTTATACACGGAGACATCCTTAACCTCCAACCCGATACACTAATGCGGGAATCCGGCTATCTGGTGGTCGCCAATATTCCCTATTACATTACCTCGGCAGTGATCCGCCACCTGTTGGAAGCAGAACACAAACCGCAGCGCATCGTGCTCACCATCCAGGAAGAAGTTGCCCGCCGGGTATGTGCCGAGCCAGGCAGCCTCAGCCTGCTGGCGCTGAGCGTGCAGGTCTACGGGCAGCCCAAACTGGCCGTGCGCATCCCGGCCGGTGCGTTTTACCCTCCCCCAAAAGTGAACTCGGCCGCTCTGCGCATCGATCTTTATCCCGAGCCGCGCATCCCCGCCCCGTTGCTGGGCACGTTTTTTTCACTGGCCAAAGCTGGTTTTTCACAAAAGCGAAAAACCCTGCGCAATTCCCTGCGCGGCGGCATGGGCTGGCCTGCTGAGCGTGCTGAAAAATTTCTCACCCAGGCAGGGATTGATCCGCAGCGCCGTGCCCAAACCCTGACCCTGGAAGAATGGGGAAGGCTATGCGAAGTAGTGCGGGAAAACCAGCATTTGTAGGGACAAGGTTTATACCCTGCCCGCCACACCGCGAGCGCCAACCCTCCACTGCTATCTGAATTCACACCCAATCCGTAGCGGCGCACAGTGTCCAATGCTTTGTTGGAGCACGCTGTGCCAGTGCAGGCTCACGCAGCCGGCCCTCTCCCCAACCCCTCTCCCAAGAGGCTTTGTAAATCTTACATCCCTTTGTGCCAAAATAATCCATCACCCAATCCGTAGCGGCGCGGCATGCCGCGCCAGGCACACCCTGATTGACTGATCCCCATTTCTTTTTCCCCCTCAAACAAAAAAAGAGACGAACCTGAATTCGTCTCTTTAATCTTTCATCACTATAACCTGACTACTTCTTCAACTTCGGCAGGTCCTTATACATCCCTGGAAGCTGCCAGGTACGAATAGCTGCTTCCATCTGAATTTTGAACGACATCTTCGATTCGCCAAACCGCCTGTCCTGAAAATAGATCGGGATCTCTTTGAAGACATACCCCAGCCGTTGGGCAATATAATTCATCTCCACCTGAAAAACATAGCCGTTTGAGCGCACTCTCTCCAGCGGCATGCCCAGCAGCGTTTCTCGCCGCCAAAGTCTAAAACCACCGGTCACATCCCGTATGGGAAGGCTCAAAATCGTGCGTGCATAGAAATTCCCCCAGCCTGACAGCGCCTTGCGCCATAATGGCCAGCGCTCATCCAGGCTGCCGCCAGGCACATAACGAGAACCAATCACCGCGTCGCAGGATTGCAAAGTCTCCGCCATAACGACGATCTTGTCAATGGGGTGGGAAAAATCGGCATCCATCTGGCCAATCGCTTCGGCGCCATCTTCAATGGCGAACTGGAATCCCTGCATATAGGCTGTACCCAAACCCAGTTTGCCCTCGCGGTGCATGACCTTAATCCGTCCGGCATACTGCTGCCCCAATTCTTCGGCCATTTGACCGGTGCCATCCGGGCTGTTATCGTCCACGATCAACATGCTCAAATCCGGGAGCGGCAGCGCCAACACTTCGGCGACCAATTTCGGTAAATTCTCTGCTTCATTATAGGTTGGAACAACAATGGTAATCTTCAATCAAACCTCTATCGATGCAGTCGAGCCAGCTTCTTTTGAAGTGCCTCGATACTGGGGATGGCGACCGGATCGGTTTGGATCTCTTCAATGCGAACTTTCAGCTTTCGCTCATTGAAGATCTCGGCGTCACGATCCTGATCACGGTAAAAATAACGCAAGGATTTTTCCAGCCGTTGTGTGATACGCTCGATCAAAGCCGGAGTTTTATCGGGACGGGTGATGATCAGAAAATCATTTGGCGTGAGATGGCCCAGGAAGTCTTCTTTACTACCCACTGCCTTATATACATCTTCCAACATCAAGCTCACAGCCCGCAGCAAATCATCTGATGCCACAAAGCCATAAATCTCGCGAAAATGATCCAGATGATCGAGAGAAACTACGATCAATGACCAACCGGCTTTCTGAATAACTTCATCCAGACGTTCATGGACCAGCATGCCCTGTGGAAAAGCGGTCACTGGATTGGTCAACGCCCCCCGTTTTGATGAATGCAGCGCATTA
>JAIOTF010000019.1 GCA_021107195.1 Anaerolineaceae bacterium
ATCAGCGCCATCACATTCAGCGGCCAGCACCATACAACTGTTCACAGGTTCACCATTCATTAAAACAGTGCAGGCACCACACTCACCAGCTGTGCAGCCATTCTTTACACCGGTCAAACCCAATTTCTCGCGCAACATGACCAGCATGGTCATATTGGCAGGCACGTCAAGTACTTCAATTTCCCCATTCACCTTCAGAGTAATATGATGATACGATGTCATCGCTTTGCCTCCAATTTGATCTTCGCTCAGCTCTGCAACTGTCCCCAAACGTCTGAGATGGCGTTCCGGGTCAGGTTGCGCACCATGTCCTTGCGGTAAGTGGCGCTCCCTCTCACGTCATCAATCGGAGAGCACGCGTCCATAGCCGCTGTTGCAGCTTCTGCAATAGTTTCTTCTGTGATTTTCTTTTCCGCCAATATTGTTTCAACCGCCGGTGGCATTAAAGGTGTCGCCGCCACTGAAGCCAATGCCACAATGAAGCGGAACCCGGATTCTGTTTTTTTATCAGGGAACCCATAAGCAGTCACCCCAACGATCGCCAGGTCACTTAACTTATTTCGTCCCAGTTTGATATAAGCTCCCTTTGCACCTTTTTCCGGGAGTGGAAAACTGACCGCAGTTACGATTTCACCAGGCCGTAAAGTCGTTTTTCCTGGTCCTTTAAAAAAGTTTACAAGATCTTCAAAACGCTCACCATCTGTGCCGTAAATATGCAAGCGTCCGCCGAGCACCAAACAAGCGCCCAAGGTGTCTCCTGCGGGTGAAGCATTACAAATATTTCCTACAATCGTCGCGCGATTTCTTATCTGATAACTGGCAACGCTGTTTGCAGCCTTCGCAAGCAGCGGATAATATTTCTGAACATCTGGATGAGAGGCCATTCGATTCATTGGAACTGCCGCGCCAACCTTCAATCCACTTTTCGGATCAAATGTAAGCACATCAGTACCATCCAAACCTTTGATATCGACAATATACGCCGGCTTGTACGCCTTGTCTCGCATACGCACCAATAGATCGGTACCGCCCGAGATGAGTCGTGCTTCGCCAGCGTGTTCTGCCAGGAAACTACAGGCTTCATCCAGTGAAGCCGGTTTTACATAGGTGAATTCCGGAAGTCCTGGATGCGGATTCAACATAATTTTTTCCTCTTGTAGGGGTTATACCGGCGGCGATGCCGCCGGTATAACATTTGTTCTCAAATTCGATCAATTTGCCAAATACTTGCAACCCGGTTTACAGGTTGAGGTTATCCCGTTCCGTCACACCGAATTTCTCGGGAGGGAAAATGAGGAAAACTGCATTCATCAAAATACCAACGATGGCTGCAAACACAATTGCCGGGATACCATCGGGGAAGATCCCCGGGATCGGAAAGGGGAACATGCCATTCGGCAAGCCCATGCTGCCGCCGATACCGCAAACCAGAATGGAAGCGCCCACGGCCAATTGGCGAGGATCAAACAGATTCACTTTTTCAGACATGATCAAAGCTACACCTTGCATACCGATCACACCAAACAAGTAAATGGACAATCCACCCGTTACTGCCACTGGGATCGATTGCACAACCGCCGCCAGCTTGCCGATGAAGCCCAACGCGATCGCGATCCCGCCAGCCGCCATCAACACAGCCACGGAATAGTTGCGGGTAATGGCCATCAGCGAGTTGTTCTCGCCGTAGTTGGTACCCGAGCAACCGCCCATGAAACCTACAATCATGTCATCCGTACCATCTGCAACAAGGTTCAGACCGATCAGGTTCTTGATCTCTAATGGTTCTTTGCCCATTTCTTTGGCCAGCGCATCAATATACAGGCTCATCTGATACAGGTGAGCAGTCGATTCCGGAACGGTAGCGATAGCGATCAAGGCAATGCTCAACACCGTACCCCAGGCAGCAGGATTCTCGAATGCCGGCAGGGTAATGTTGGGAACGCGCACCCACTGGGCAGCGGCAACACCACTCATGTCAACCTGGCCCATGATCAAAGCTACGATAAAGCCAAAGACTGCGCCCAACAAAATGGGGAGCATACCCAGCAAGCCCTTGCCCTGCAAATAAACAGAAAAGGCCACCGTTGCAACCAGCGTGATCAAAGCCACTGTCCAGTTAGCGGAGGCCATTCCCAATGCAGCGCCTGCCAATGCAATACCGATTGTAATGGCAATTGAGCCGGTAACAACAGGCGGAAGTACCCGATCAAGCGCTTCCTTACCAATGCGCATGATCAACAAGCCTGTCAGGATATTAAGCAAGCCGGTACCCATGATACCCACCTGCACAATGCGGACACCAGTCGGGCAATAGAACTGCGCAGCATCTCCAAAGCATGCCGGGTCGTAAATGGACATAACGGAGACAACAACTGCGATGTAGCTGAAGCTGGAACCGTAATACATGGGGATCCGACGACCGCTGACCAACAAAGCAATGATGGTACCGATACCACTGGCAAGCAGGGTAACGCCAACATCAAACTTGGTCAGGAGGGCAACCAAAACGGTTGCGGGGAACATGGTCAGCACTTGCTGGAAGCCAAGGCTCAACATAGCGCCAACGGGGGGAATATCTTGCGGAAGATAACCGTATACTTTTTCTGCCGATTTTTCCATCTTTTTAGCTCCTGATTTATGAATTAAATGTGATTACAAACGACTTCAAAACAGAGAGTTGAGGTAGAACATTGAAAAGTATCTGCAATAGGAAACCTCCTTTCAAAAAAATGAACTGAGACAAAAACTGACCTCAAGTGATCAAACCTTGATTGCCAGCTCTAAAACAAATATTCAAGCATCGTCTAGACAAGACAAGTAATGCCAAGTTTTTTGGATAATGCCCCGGTATGCTTACATAAGTAAGAAACCGCAACATCGTTTTCAAATTACATCCCCCTGGATGAACATTGAAAAAAGCAAAATTTGAATTCCTTCCATAAACGATATCTTGGATATCCTTTGAAAGATAATTGATGCTTGTGTTCACCAAAAACAACCTGATAGTTGTACGACAAATCCAACATCACCTTAATAATATAGCCAATTGGTAAGTTTTGTCAACTATAAAAATCATAAAAATCACCTGCCTTTCTACCCTATGAGAATCATTACACTCATAATCAACGCAATTATTTGATTTTTAGTGATAAACTTACTTCCACTTCGCATGGCAAATTGCATTTCCTGATTTCGCAAACATCAAATGATGAGGAGTCACCAAATGAAACTGGATACAGGTACGCTGATCGTGGTTGGTATGGTCTTGCTTTTTTATTTACGCTTAATCGTCATCCAATGGGGAAAAGCCAGTCGCTTCAACCGCTCAAAAGGCAAAACCAAATCAAACACCTATGAACCCCTGAAATTCAAATTCAACTGGTTATTGATTGGTATTGGGGCGGCAATGATCATTTTTGGTATCTTGATGAAAGCTGTCGGTTTATTTGGAATCTGGTTTGAAGAATACTGGTGGCTTTTCACATCAATCGGCATCTTCATCTTTGGTATGGGTATCCGCAATTAGCTCCTTCTACTGTTTTGATCAATCTATACAAATCCAAGGAACATAATAATGAAAAAACCGGATGCCGTCTGCCCGCAATGCAAGTCCAGCAATGACGTTTATAAAGTCAGCGAAATTTATCTCTCTGGGCTGGAAAGCATCAAATCCGACCGACCGCTGAAAAACAATGTCTTTGATCAAATCTTCGGCCAACCCAGCCAAAAATTGGGGGAACGCTTCGTGGATCAGACCACCAAACGAACCCTGGTCAGCAAGTTTGCCCCGCCATCCAGCAGCAAACAGCGTGTGTCCCGCAGCATCCCGCCAGACTTCATCGTAGCGGTAACCTTCATCCTGGGTCTGTTCATGTTGGTTCAAATCTATACGCAGCAGCCTGCCTTCTTCCTGCCTGCATTGGTGATCATTCTGATTATTGGCGCTATCTACCTGTTTACGCGCAAGAATATTCAAGCCAGGTTTAAAGAAAAACAACAAGCTGAGATGAATGAAAAAGACCAGATCGAGGAGGCTATCGGGATTTGGATGAAGCTGTATTACTGTGCAGCAGATTACACTGTGTTTGATCAAAAACATAAAATCCCTGTCCCCTTACAGGAAATGAACCTTTACCTGGCATCCCCCGAAACCTATCTGGATCAAACCCGGCCAGCAGAATAAAACAGAGTTATGTTCCAGGCAACAAGCATAGGAAGTTTCGCCTCACAGCAGCTATCCAGCGACCAAACCCTATCGATAATGGGAAAAACCTCACGCGGTTGTTTCCTGCAAACCTCATCTGCCTGGACTATCTTCCTCACCGAAGAAGCAGCGCGCGGGCCGCTCACCATCAATCTTCCACATGGTGTGATCAACCCTATTAAACAGGCAGCAACCCAAACCGTACGATTACAGAAAGACTCACTCATCTTTTCCGATGCGGTGCATCTTTTTCTTCGGGATGCGGCCATCTGGCAAACCCCCGCCCCTGTCAGGCCTATTCTCCCTGCCGTTATACGGCAGAAAACAATCGCTGAAACAATACGCTCTATTATGAACCGCAAAGCTGAAGGTAGCCTCACTGGTATCTTGCCAGATCTATTCCCCCTGCTGGCCCCTGCCTCTCCCTCAAAAAAAACAGGTGGAATGTTTACCGGGAAACTGCATCAATTGCAAACAAGCCTGCGCACACTGGATGACACCACACTGCCCCGCCATCTGGCCGCCTTCCTCGGGCAAGGCAGCGGCCTCACCCCATCCGGGGATGACTTTCTTCTCGGTTTTTTCCTGACCCTTCAACGCTGGGGAGAAAACCTGCCGCTCACAGCCGCAATGCTGCCCTGGGGGCAAGAGATTGCCGACGAAGCAAACCAGAAAACCACCCATCTGAGTGCAAATCTGATCGAGTGCGCCGTTGCCGGTCAAGCCGACCAACGGCTGATCCTGGCCCTGGATGAGATCATGACCTCAACAGATTGTAAACTGGAATGGCTGGATGGAATCATGGCATGGGGCAGCTCTTCCGGCCTGGATGCTTTGGCCGGCATGATTCTCGCCAGCGATCCTCATCTTGTCCTGAATATTTAGAGAGGCGAATTATATTCACCGTACGCCAAACGCTGCGTGTTTCGTTCTGCGTGGCGCAGCAATGCCCCGATACTCTCGCCATCTCCGGGGTAACTGCTTGTTCCAACCCAGCTTTGAATCCCCCCCCACTGGCGTAAAGCTTCTTCAACCCGATCTGCTACTCTGGCAACAACGTGCTCATCCGCCTTAAACAAGAATACATAAAATCCATTTGGTACAGAGGCGATCACATCTTTGGTACGAAATTCGCGCTGGATCAAATCCGCCATGCCAGTACGCAGCGGCTGCGAAGTGGTAATAGCCAGCACAGAAACCGACTGTTGATTCTCTTTCGCAATGTCCAGCAGACTTTCCCAATCCTTCTCCAACGACGCCATTGTATCTGCACGGGTAGTATAGCCATAAACCACAACCGATGGACCATCAACCGCGCGAGCCGCGTGCAGCGCCTCTTCGGCATATTCCAACACCGGCTTCATACGTTCGTCATGCAGCGGGTAACTGGCAATTCCGATCCACGATTCTACATGTGCCTGTTCCATAATGAAGTTACGCATCTTGTTCCCCACCTGAGATGCCACCGCAGGCAGGGTATCCCACAACAGGATGAACAAGCCATCATCTAACATGATTAAAAGGTCCTTGCTGCGCAGCTCTTTTTCGAGCATGGAAAAAACATCTTTTGTGATCGGGCGCATGGTATGAACCGACAATACAGATAGTGGAGTATTACTGGTAGCAGCTTGCTGTGCTACCAACTGCCAATCGATGCTCAATTTCTCAAGGGCGTCAAATCTCTTTAATACTCGTACTTCATCGGAGGATAAAAAGGACATCATCAAGCTGGTTTCAGTGGTCATCAGGCCGATCACGATCATCACCATCACCCCCTCACCCTTCACTTCATAGATGAACAACGCCCCCATCAAAGCCGCCAAAACCAAAAGGGACAGGGAGAACTGAATCCGCAGCCATTCCCGTCGCCCGGAACGCATGGAAAGATACACGCAGATCGCCTCTAACGAAAAGAAGAGCGCTAAACCAATCTTCAAGCCCTCAGCCCCAGGGGCAGTAACCGCCCAGGGATCAACGCCCAATGTTGCCAACGCAACCACGATCCCGACCAGATTGATCAATTCCACCGCTTTTGAATCTTTCATCATTGCTCCTGAAAATTATGATGCGCTGCATAAATTACAAAAATACCTTATCACATTCTAACAAATAAATCATCATCCCATCATAAAAATTTCTTAAATTGCAAAATAATCCCAACGGTCACATATACAAACAGACTGTTCCTTGACAGCAATTCTCACTATAATGAAAATATCGCTGTTGTAGGTTCGACTTCAGTCGTTAAGCGTTTGAGATTAACGATTAAAATCGTTACTGCAAATCTAATTTGAGAATTGCTGATTCCTTGACGCGAAACTGGCAATCGGGTAATATGCGGGCATATCCCGACATATCGAGGCGCATTGTGAGTAAAGACCAGCAATCCTCCGCAACCGAAAAATTCAATTTTGCCAGCCTGCGTGATCCACTCATCATCGGCGGCGTTTTCTACATCATCGCCATCGTCCTCTGGCTCACCACCGGCTTCCTCTTCTACCTGTTCAACTTCATCTATATCGGCACAGCCATCGTCCTGGGCATCGGCTTGTATACCGCCTTGCCGCGCAAGAAAAAAGGCATCGGGCGCAAGCTGTCTCAGTTCCTGGTAGGCGGCTACATGCTCATCTTTCTGGGATTCGTCGAGTACGAGAATATGCAAATTGAAGGCTTCTTCTTCTACCTGCTCTCCGGTCTCTTTGCCGGTTCCGTGATTCACTATCTGATAGCAAAAGTCTTTGGCCCCCTCATCTTCAACCGCGGCTGGTGCGGCTGGGCATGCTGGACAGCAGCCGTGCTGGATTTACTCCCCTTCAATAAAAACCTCCCCGGCCGCCATCCCAAACTGGGCCGGCTGCGCTTTGTCCACTTCTTCGCTTCACTGGCTCTGGTACTCGTCCTGTGGTTCGTCTTCGGATACCGTCCCGGTTCAGGAACCAGTCATGAACTCTACTGGCTGATTGCCGGTAACGCCTTCTATTTTTTGGCCGCCATCGCCCTGGCTTATGGGTTCAAAGACAACCGCGCATTTTGCAAATATCTCTGTCCCATCCCCACACTGCAAAAAATCACCTCGCGCTTCTCACTGCTCAAGATCAGCGGCCCTGCCGAAGAATGCACAAACTGTGGCGCCTGCATCAGAGCCTGCCCAATGGACATCCGCGTTTCAGATTACATCCGAAACAGCCAGCGGGTGCTCTCTTCAGAATGTATCTTCTGCTCCGAATGTGTCAATGCCTGCCCGCAGCAGATCCTGGACTCGTCCATCGCCTTTGATTTCGCCTGGCAGGACAAGCTCCGCTTCCGGGAAAAATAAATACAGGCAGGGACAGGTTTTGAAACCTGTACCCTTGCACCAAAACCCATACTTCTCCCTTGCCGGGTACGCTGCAACTACATTCCGCACTCCCTAAATACTAGTCCCAAACAGGAAAACTGCCTATCACCAGGAATCAAAAAACTCCCCCTTTTATTGGGGGAGGACGAAATCTCCGCTTTGCGGAGATTTCAGGAGAGGGCCTCACGCCCGCTCAAAAACACACTTGTTTGGCTTTCCTACGCCCCCGCATCATCCAGCAAACGTTTCTCGCCTTCCAGCGCGCGCAGCGGCGCCAGATTCTGGCTGACCTCAATCGTGCCGCGATATGCGCCGTCTCCATCGCGCAGAGCAAAGTAGCGGATGTAAATGAACATACCCATCATCTGGATCCAGAATTCAGCCACATCCCGTTTCCCAGCTTTGAAATCAGCCAGTATCTTTTTAACCTTATCCACACTCTGCGGTGGGTGGCAGTTCTGCACCTTGCGCCCAATGATAGCTGGCGAGCGTTCGAAAATCCGCTCCTTCGTTTGCGAAAAGAATCGCACTTCGTCATTCTCATCCACAAATGTAATGTCCACCGGCAGATGGATCAACATCAGATTGATCTGTTCAGCGGTCAAGGCACCCGTCGACAGCGATAGCAGGCCGCCCACATTTGCGGTATGGGCTGAAAGCTCAGCCAGATGCTCGTCAACCGCCACGGCCGGCTTCCATTCATTCCCCGGCTTCAACATAAAATGACCAATCTCGCCTTCCTGTGCCCGCAATTCAGCCCATTCCTGGTCTGAAAGACGTTCCAGGGCAGCCTGGAAAAGGATCTTGTCTTCTTTGTAAATCATGTCCCGCATCGCCCCGGCCATCTTTACCCCAACGGTTTTCACTTCAGCCAGGTTTCTTTCCCTGTCTGCAGCCAACAATTCGGCCAGCGAACGCCACATGGCACGGATCTCATCCTCCACTCCCCACATCACCTTGGAAGGGCCTTCAAACCCCTTCTTTTCAAGATAGGAAAACAATTGATTTTCTTTACGCAGGTAATGCACCTCAAATTGGGTGAGCCGCTCCAGCTCTGCTTGCAAGTTCTGCCGGCTGCTCTTATCATGCTTTGCCAGATATACTGACAATGCCTCGTCAAAACTGTGCAAATAGCGTTCAAGAATTTGATTCTCGGCACGCATGGTGAAGAGCGGATGCCCGGGGATTGTTTCCGGTGTTCTCTGCTGATCCAGTGACTCACGGAAAAGTTCAACATGCACATCACACAAACCCTGAATCTCTTCCACCGGCATCCCGTCTTCGATTAACAAGCGTTCAATCTCAACGATCTCATCTGCCCCTACTTCTTCCAGCAGCGCCCCAAACTCAACCTTCACATCCTCCATGCTGCGTCCCTCATGCAGCATACGCAGCACCTTCTTCAACATCTCTTTGCGTTGGGTAATATTGTTAATGAATTCGCTCATTGTGTCTCCTCCATCGTTTTGTTCCAATTCTCAATGTTCACTGATTCCCGGTCGCCAGCAAAAAAAGTTTATCCACGCCATCCCGGGATCATTTTCTCACCAATAGATGATATAAATCAGCCATCAATTTAACCCTAATATACCAAATATATCCGAATATGACTACGACTTAAGTCACATTTCAAAAGAATTCGCAAAAAATCATATTCATACTGTATCAAAAGAGAAGGTATTAAGAAATATCTCTTTGCAATTCACGGCAGCCACTGCGGCAGCGCCGCATCCTCGGCCAGCAGATGCGCTTCATCGCTCTCCCGATTCCACACCCACACCTGCGGGACGGCGTTGTTCATTTCCAGGGCAAAGCGTTGATACACCACCTGCCCACCGTCCGGTGACCAGCTGTATGCCCCGTGCGCGAAATTGTGATCATTCGTCACCGCCACAGCCTCTGCCCCCTCCGCCAGCGACACCAGCCACAATTGCTTGCTGAAGGTGGCGAAATAGGGCCGCTGGGCAAGCAGCAGCAGTTCTTCTGTGGGATGCCATGCCGGAACAGACACATCCACCCGACCAGGGGTCAGGCCCACTTCGAGACCATGTTCACTTTCCACTGCATCCTCCAACGCCTCTACCTCATCAAATTCGGGCAGCTCCAAAGGCTCAATCTCCTGTGTCGTCAAATCCAGGATATATAGATCAACACCGGCAAACAAGCTGTCATCCGCTGTATCCAGATAGATCATCCGCTGCCCATCCGGCGACCAGCTTCCCATCAAACCATCTTCCGTTGGTAAACGAAATTTTCCATTACCTTCAAGGTCAAGAATGCGGATCCTGCCAGTTTGCGATTCAATGAAAGCGATCCATCGTCCATTCGGCGACCAGGAAGGAGAATGTCCGTGTACAGCCCCACCTTCGCTCAATGGTGTAACCTCGCCGCTCGCCCGGTTCACAATCCATAAAACTTCCTGCCCTTTCTGCCTGCGTGTAAATACCAGATACGCCCCATTCGCTGACCAGCTCGCTTCGATGCAGCTATCTTCACCGCAGTCGAGCAGCAGCCGGGATTCTCCACCAACAGGCGCTAACAGCCACAAATCATTCCCCCCTGCTGCATTGGCCGCCGCGTAAGCAATCCAATCTCCCTCGCGGAAAATGGCATAGTCATACACCTGACCGCCGGTATCCGTGAGCTGCACCGCTTCGCTGCCCGTCGGTGAAGCAAGCCACAATTCCGGCGCATCCACCGGCGACAAGAACACCACCTGCGGTTGATGAAATCCGGCATCTACAGCTTTTTCCGCTGTCACAGCCCCTCCACCGCACGCAGCCAAAATGGATACGCCAGCAATCAGCAGAAAACTAATCATATATGTACGTAGGTTTTTCATCTCAAATGAATTTATACCAGATTTAAGCAACACACCCACTTGTCAAAGAGGTGTAGGTGAGATTGCTACAGCACCAACAGGGTTATGATTAAATTCAGGCACAAAAACTTGCAATAGTCAACTGGCAAAAGAGGCTACACGCATTAACTACCGGTTGACCTCCCATACGAGATGTTTCATCTCTGGCGCGATCAATTTCTCCCAGGCCAGTTTCACCGCCGCAGGAGAACCCGGCGTGGACACAACCACCTTGCCTCGATACACCCCTGCCGTGGCCCGTGAGAACATCGCCGCTGAGCCCACCTGGTCGAAACTCAACATGCGGAAGAGCTCGCCAAAGCCAGGCAGCGTCTTTTGCAAGCGCTGTGCCAACACATCGTAAGTAGTATCCCTTTTCGAGATACCAGTACCACCATTGAAAAATAGCAACTGCGCTTCCCCTGCGCTCAACTCGTCGAGCACATCCGAGACCTGTGCCGGTTCATCTTTGATGATCCGGTAATCGACCAGCGCAAAATCCCCGGACTCTGCCTGCTCCCGAAAATAATGATAATTCTTATCAGTTTCTGGTGTGCGGCTGTCGCTGACCGTGATCACCGCCATTTTGACCATCCCCCCTTCACCCGCCAGATGTTTGTGATGTGCGCTGCTTTCTGAATGCCGCTTGTGGTTATCCATCTCTTCCTCTTTTGCGTTTCATCCCTGTTTCTTCAAGACCAAATGGCTTGCGCTTTTCCATAGCAAGCTTAACAAATATGCAGCACCGGCTACCAAAATGATGGTTGCACCCGATGTCAAATTAAAGAAATAAGACAGGAACAGACCCAGGGTGGTGAAAACCATCCCCAACAGGCTGGAAAGCACCATCATCGACTTCATCTGTTTAACAAATTGAGCACTGATCGCGGCTGGCAGGGTCAGCAGAGAAATGACCATGATCAAACCTACCACGCGCATCATCATCACCACCGTCAGGGCAATCATCCCCAACAGGATCAAATTCATCCAGCCAACGGGAATATTTTCCACAGTGGCAAAATCTTCATCAAAGGAAATTACCAGCAGCTCTTTGTAGAACAGCAATACCATCAGAATAATAAAGACATTCAAAATCCCCATTATCACCAGATCATTGCCTGGCACAGCAAGAATGCTGCCAAACAGATAACTCATCAGGTCTGCCTTGTAGCCTGGCGTCAGGTCAATGAAGATGATCCCCACCGCCATGCCAATCGCCCACATCGCCCCAATCACAGTATCAGCCCGTTGTCGGGTTTTGCGCTGCACCACCCCCATACCAAACGCCGAAAGCAAACTGAATACCACTGCCCCTATCGTGGGAGAGATTCCTAAATAATATCCCAGACCAATCCCGCCATAGGCAGCATGAGCAATGCCGCCGCTGATAAATACCACCCGTTTAATAACCACATAGGTGCCAATAATGCCACAGGCGACACTGACCAAAACGCCAGCCATCAAAGCCCGCTGCATAAAACCGTATTGCAGTGCGTCCAGAATGCTTTGCATCATTAGTGAACTTCCTCGTGTTGGTGATCAGCAAGCACCCGGTGCGGCACACCATGCGCGATCAAATCAATCGGGCAATGATAAGCAGCCGACACCATATCGCCGGTTATTTTCCGGTCGCCATGATAAAACAACCGGCGGTTCAAACACCCCACTGTTTTGGTATAGGAGGAAATGGCACTCATATCATGAGAGATTAACAAAATCGTCACATCTTTATTGATCTCATTCAGCAATTCAAAGATGTTACCGCTTACCTGCGGGTCAACGCTGGCTGTGGGTTCATCCAGCAGCAGGATTTTTGGCTGGGTTGCCAATGCCCGGGCAATATACACCCGCTGGCGTTGGCCGCCCGAAAGCTCGCCAATCGTTCGTTTGCGCTGGTCAAGCATCTCTACCTGGCGTAATGCTTCAGCGACAATTTCCTGATCCTCGGCTGAGTACCGATGAAATAATCGCCGCTTGCCAAGCCGCCCCATCATCGCTACTTCCCACACGCTGATTGGGAACTCCCTGTCAAAGACCACCACCTGCGGCACATATCCAATATGCTTACGGCCTTCCTCTACTGGCTTGCCCATGATCTGCACTTCTCCCCGCAGTGGAACGAGCAGTCCCAGCAAGACTTTGATCAACGTCGTCTTTCCGCCGCCATTCGGACCGATCAAACCAATAAAATCAGACTCCCATACCGAAAGATTAATATCCTCCAGCACAGGATCATCCTCATACCCGGCCCACATATTGCGGATGCGGATCACTTCTTGTTTTTGCTGTACCTGGTTTTGATCTGTCATGCACGCTCCTCAACAGCAGTCCCTCGCAGTTATGCAAAATCATTGAAAAAATGAGGGCAAGAGAGATGCTGCCTTCCCTTAACCGTAAGTATACGTCAGTTTTCCCGAGGTCGATTATGTTCCCTGCTGGCTCAACACATCCCTGAATGCCGCAGCCACTTTCCGTAGATTTTCTATCCAGTCATATTCCAGTGAGCTGATC
>JAIOTF010000183.1 GCA_021107195.1 Anaerolineaceae bacterium
TCAAGAACTGGTGGTGGGAAGCAGACATGATTGTTACCGGGGAGATGCGGGCTGCCCTGCAGACCGCCTTCCAGCATTTCCTTGCCTATCTTGGCGCAGATCACGTCGAGCTTGCGCCGGCCGCGGCTGAAGTGCAGGGTTTGGGTTGGGTGAACCCGCTTACTTAGGACATATGGTTTAAAAAGAAACTGGCCGGCAATTTACCGGCCAGTAAATTTCTGGCGGAGAGGGTGGGATTCGAACCCACGGTGGCCTGCGAAGGCCACAACGGTTTTCGAGACCGCCCCAATCGGCCGCTCTGGCACCTCTCCACATGCTTGATTAAGCAGGCCAATTATAGCAGAGACTGCCTTAAATTTCCACGACCGTATTCTTTTCAGGGAAAGAAACCGAATCGAAGCCTGTGGCCTTGATCTTTTCCATCAGGGGCATTGCCCCGCGCGCTTCGCCGTGCACCAGGAAGATATGTTTCAAACTGTCCCGGGATGCTTGCGCAAACGTAACAGCATTTCCTGCCCGGCATGGGCAGACAGACCGCCAATGGTCACTACTTCTGCCTTGCGGTGAAATTCTTCGCCAAAAATGCGTACCCGTTTTTCCTGTTCGGCCAGGCGACGGCCCAAGGTGTGGGGCGCCTGCCAGGAGACGATCAGGATCGTGTTTTTCGGATTCTCAATATTGTTCCGCAGATGGTGCAGAATGCGCCCGGTTTCGGCCATGCCTGAAGCCGAGATGATCACCATTGAACCTTTTTTCCTGTTGATCGCTTTGGATTCTTCCACTGAGCGGGTGTAGGTCAGATTCTTGAATGACAATGCGGGATGGTTTCCGGCTTCCACAAACTGGCGGGTTTCTTCATCGAAATATTTGGAATATTTACGGAACACATCTGAAGCATTTACCGCCAGCGGGCTGTCGACATACACCGGAATAGGAGGAATCTCCTTTTCAGTGACCATCCGGTTGAGGTCATAGACCAGTTCTTGCGTGCGACCCACAGCAAAGGAAGGAATGATGATCTTTCCCCTGCGTGCCACAGTGCGTTTTACTGTATCCCGAAATTCAATATAAGCATCTTCGGGGTCGCGGTGGGTTTTATCGCCATAGGTGCATTCCATCATCAGGTAATCTGCATTTTCCGGCAGGACCGGATCACGCAGCAGCGGCAGCTTCAAACGGCCAATATCGCCGGAGAACCATAAGCGCAGTTTGCGTCCATTCTCTTCAATATCCAGCACCACACCTGCTGAACCCAGGATATGGCCGGCTTCCACAAAGTGCACCGTCACACCAGGGACGGGTTCAAAATGCTGTTCGTATTCCACAGGCCGGAATTGCTGCACAGCTTGTTCGGCATCTTCGATTGTATACAGCGGTTCCATTGGCGGCAGGCCTTTTTTGCGCCGCTTTTTATTGACGTATTTTACGTCGGCTTCCTGGATGTAGCCCGAGTCACGCAGCATTATATTGGCCAGGGCGCAGGTGCCTTCAGTGGCATAGATCGGCCCGCCGAATCCATGTTTGACCAGATTGGGGATGTTGCCGCTGTGGTCAATATGGGCGTGTGAAAGCAGTACTGCATCCACATCTTTGGGATCATAAGCAAATTCATGATTGCATCTGTAACATTCACTGCGCTTACCTTGAAACAATCCACATTCCAACAGCAAGCGGTGTCCATTGATCTTCAGGAGATGCTGGGAACCGGTTACGGTTTGTGCCGCGCCGTTAAATTGAATCTTCATTGCTAGTTTCCTCAATATTTAGCGGTGAAATTATTGTTTGGTGTTTCTGAATTTTCCAATGCATTCAATATCTGGTTGCCAAATTGTTCATATCGCCAGGGCAGATCAGCCAGAACGGGGTTTAATTCATCCAGGCTGCCTGGATTTGCATTGACAATTGCATACAGGATGTCCCGAGGCAAGACTATATCTGACGGGACGCCAAGTTCTTGTGCAGTCTTCTTGCGCCAGTTGCGCAGGGCTTCAACCTTTGCGATATAGCTCTGGTCAGGGCGTTTATGGTTAGAAACGCGTCGGTATGGTTTCTGTTGCATACCGCTCTTTACGAGTTTGACCAATTTTGTTCCGAGTCGCTTAATGATCTTGGGGCTCAACCCGGGCACATCATATAAAGCTTCGACATCATCCGGCATGGCTTCGGCGATGGCCAGCAAGATATTGTTATTGAGTATTTTGAAAACCGGAAGGTTAGCGGCTTTGGCACGCTTCTCGCGGTAGTCACATAGCGCTTGCAGCACAGCAAGTTGTTGGTTGGACAGCCTGCGATTACCGAGGACTTTCCAGCATCTTTCTTTTTCGATATCATTCTTTGGCACGCTGATCTTGCAGAGACGGTTGAAATCTTCCTGAGCCAGCGCCCAACGATTCTTCTCTTCAAGGGCAGGGCGCAACTTATTCCGTACATCGATCAGAAAATGGGTATCCATGCGTGCGTATTCAAGCATTTTGGGTTTAAGGGGCCGCATTCCCCAATCAGCCCTTTGGTATTTTTTGTTTACCGCAATCCCGTAGAATTCATTGATAATTGCACCCAGTCCCAGGTTTTCCCGGCCGAGAATGCGGCTTGCCACCATTGTGTCAAACAGATTGTTGAATTCGAAATTGAAATCGCGCTTTAAACACAGGATGTCATACTCTGCGGCGTGGAAGATTTTTTCTATATTCGGGTCTTGAAACACATTTCCGAGGGGTGTAATGTCTTTGATTGTTAACGGATCTACCAGGTAATCAGTGGTTGCAGTAGAAAACTGGATCAAACAAACTTGTTCCTGGTAAGCAAACAGGCTGTTGGATTCGGTGTCAATTGCAATGATAGGACTTTGCTGCAGGTCATCAAGCATGGTGGAGAAGGGAGCGTGCTGATCAACCCACAGCGGTGGGCGCAAGTTTGTGATGTTCATGGGTTTGATTATAGCGCATAATGGAATGCTTCCCGGATCGATTGAAAATTGGGGGTAAAAAAAAGTTAACGAATCTTAATGGTTATGGTATATTAAGAGAGTGGAGGGGCTAATGGACGAAAAGATTTTGGTCATCGAAGATGATAAAACGTTATCCAGGATCCTGGAGAAAGCTCTTTCTCAGGCTGGATATCAGGTTGAAACTGTGCAGGAAGGGGAGACCGGCATCATCATTGCCGAAAATCATGACCCTGCTTTGGTCATGCTGGATTGGCGGCTGCCGGGAATGAGCGGGTTGGAAGTTGTTCAGCAATTGAGGGCCCGCTGTACGATGCCGATCCTGATGCTGACTGCAAATGATGCATTGGACGATCGTGTGCAGGGGCTTGATGCCGGTGCCGACGATTACATGACTAAACCTTTCGAGCTTGATGAATTACTCGCAAGGGTGAGGGCATTATTGCGCCGCACACAGGCCGAGCGGACCCCGCTCTTGAGTTTCGCAGATTTATCCATGGATCTACAAACTCGCGAGGTACATCGAACAGACCGGTTGATTTCGCTTACCGCCAAAGAATTTGATCTCCTGGAATTATTCTTGCGTCACCCGCGTCAGGTGCTTACCCGTGATGTTATCTTTGACCGGGTATGGCGCTATGATTTTGGGGGAACGAGCAATGTGTTGGATGTATACGTACGCTATCTGCGTCAAAAATTAGAGGAGCAAGGCGAACCACGTCTGATCCAAACTGTGCGCGGCGTGGGTTATATCCTTAAAGAAGATTAGCCTGCTTGATTGAGGAAAGAAAAGAGCGTCTCTGCTTTTTAGAAGAGACGCTCTTTTTTCTTATGGCAATGGCCATTTAAAATTTTCTCGCCTGACTATTATTTGAGGGATGATCACCGCCGCTGGCGGAGAGGCTGTGGTAAGTGGGTTCAGGCCGACGTAGCTGAATGTCACTTGTGCGGAGGGAATTTCTGGGTTGGGCTGCGCGGGGTGCAGCAGTTCGGGTTGCGGCTGGCCGTGGACGCGTCATCCGGCCTGGATTGCTGAGCGGAAGACTGGAGGAGTTATTCCTGGTGCGTGCGGGCCTTTTGCCGCTCCACAGCAGCCGTTCACCTGCAATGCTCAGTGTGCCAATAATCAGAATGCGGATCACCCAAACCATGAGGGCGACGAACACAGGCACGACTGTCGTCAATGTTGAGGGATCAATCACGGCAGCACTCTGTACACTGTGTGTGGCTATTGCCATGGAGACACCCCACCAGGTGAGGAGGGCATTCATGGTGGCAGCAAGGAACCAGGCGCCAAACAGATACCAGACCTCTTTTGGTTCATCCCGTCCTTGCTCTGGTGTGAACAAGCGAGCTATACCCGCAAAGTCGATTCCGCAGAAGGCGATGGTCAGAATCGTTGACCAGCGTATCCCCACGAATTTCAACTCTCCCAGCAGATCACGCAGTGCAAAATCGGTTGTGCTGTAATTGAACATCTCAAATGCAAACAATGCAGAGAAGATGATGATGCCAAACAGCGCAGCTGGTTGAACATTCAATTTCTTCATGGTAGGGAAGAACTTGCTTCCTGAACGTGTTCCTGATAAATTCATGGCCAAATCTCCTTTTCAACTCTCACAGGCCTTTTATGAAGGCAAAACCCAAATATAGAATGAACGTTCTATTCCTTGAAAATATTATAGAACATATATTCAAAAGAGTCAAGAGGTAATTTTTGAAGATTAAATTAAAAGAAATCCACCCTTTTGTTTTATAGGTAGATTTCTTACAGAGGTATTCTTACTGATGATTCAGGTAAAAAGTGGCGTATATGCTGATGCACTTGAAATCATTTCTTCCTGTTCTGTGTTAGACATTGGCGTAAAGTGCTGGCAAGCTTTAATCACGTTGGGCAGAATCATTACATCACACGGTGTGCATATCCCGGTAATTCCCTGGCTTAATGCAAAATCAACCGCTTTTTGGATCATTCCTTCTTCTGTAAACGGTTGGTACCAGGTGTTGTGGGTTTTTGTCAGATCGCCCCAAGGTCCACGGGCAACGTATTTGATGCCCATCATACCAACATCTTTTTTCTGACATACAGCGACCAATTCCTGGGCAGCTTCTCGATAACGCGGATTATTATACAGTACAAAACTTACCGGGAATAAGACGCTGTCAAAAGTGAACCGGCGCAGCGCTTCCAGCATGATTTCTGGCGTTTGAAGTCCATGTCCGGTGATCCCGATATGTTTGATCAACCCCGCATGGCGCGCATCGATCATTGCTTCCAAAGCGCCGCTCGTTGCTGTCGCATCGTCCAATTCTTCCATAGACGTAACAGCGTGGATTTGATACAGATCAAAATAGTCAATGCCCAAACGTTTGAAGGATTCGCCCAATTCTTTTGCGGCTCCGGCTTTGGTGCGTTCCATTGTCTTGCAGCCGAGGAAGAATTGTTCACGGATTGATTTCATCCAGTGAGCGATCTGGTCTTCGGCATTGCCATAACTTGGAGCGATGTCGATATGTGTGATCCCGGCATCAATCACTTGCTGCATGGCGATGTCTGCCTCTTCTTGCGAAACGAATCCCAGCGCACAGGCGCCAAAAATGGCCACCGTGCTTTCATGTCCGGTTCGACCGAAACGTCTCGTATTCATAACATCTCCTTTGAGCCATATCATCATGTGATATGCCACTATTGTATAGAAGAGTTATGCTGAATTCAAATCTTTTTGATGATGAATTTGTTGTCTGCAATAGGAGCAGAACGTACGAAAGAAGTCCTGTGATGTGCGTGTATGAAAGCTTTGTGTTTCAGATTGTTAATTCAAGCCGGTTCCGGCGGCCGGCAGGCGATCCATACCTACCGTGAAACGATGCGCCAGGTGCTGGACAGTTTACTGGGTGATTGAGCAAGGCAATGTTAAATTTTTACAACATCGCTGCTTCTGTGTAATGCCAGATAGAACAAGTCCCCCAAAAGATATTTTTTGGGGGACAGCGCGGTTTTAGAACCGCAGCGAAAGGCAGCTTAAGCCGCCGTCCATCTTGCGGAATTCAGACATCTCCAACAGCATCAGGTTAAACCCTTCGGCAGCCAGCAATACCGCAGTTTGCGGGAAGCCGGCGGCGAAGATCACATAATCATTGACGCGAATGCAGTTGGACGCATAGCGCGCCTCGTCCGGTGTTTGCAGGACATAATAGTTTTTGAATTGTGCCAGGCCTGCCAATGCCTTGTCCAACAGCATTATGCCGTTGCCAAGATAACTCAATCCGCTTTTGAGATGCAGCAGGCCGTCCATGCCGCGGATATCAATTTCGCTGGTGGTGAAGCCACCCGCTTGCAGATGTTTGGCTAACTGGCGTGCGCCCTCCGGGTTGGTGCGTGCCGACACGCCAATGAGGAAATGATCGCCGGCCTGGCAGATATCGCCGCCATCCACTGTGCCGGGAGCTTCAATGGTGCGGATGTCCTCATAGTGGTTTTTAAGTACGGCGTGGATGGCTGCTGTTTCGCCTTTGCGGCTATCGGCGCCGGGGCGGGTGATCACCGCCATTTTTGGGGTCAACACGGCCGTATCTTCCACAAAGGTTGAATCCGGGAAACGCGAATCAGCTTCCAGCGTGGTCACCTGCAAGCCGCATCTTTCCAGTGTCTGGCAATAAGCGGTGTGTTGTTCAAGCGCATGGGCGAGTTCCGGCGCTCCCAGATCGGCGGTAGTGATTCCCGCAGCAAAGCTCTCGCCGGGTACCCGTGTGATGGCTTTTGTGAATTGCATAGTCATGAATGGGCTGGGATTATCCTTCAACCTGGAAGCCAACCTTGATCGCTGCCTGCCGGCAGGATATTTTTCCGTCTTTGATCTTCTGGTATGTATGGTCTGACATAACTTCCTCCTGTGCGATTACCGGGTCGGCAAAAAAATTATTTCATTATCGATGAATTTTTGCAAGAGGATGGAAAACAAAAGTGCGGCGCATTAAGCGCCGCACTCTCTTTTTTTGGCTTACAAAGCTTAGTTCATCCGAACTACGTCTTGTGCCTGGGGGCCTTTCTGGCCCTGAACAACGGTGAACTCAACTTGCTGCCCTTCGTTTAAATTACGAAAGCCATCACCTGAGATTGCGCTGTAGTGCACGAAGACATCTTCGCCAGCTTCACGTTCGATGAAGCCAAAGCCTTTGGTGCCGTTAAACCACTTCACTGTTCCGGTTTCTCGTTCTGCCATGATCTGTATTACCTCCTTCTCTAATGATTCACTCGTTAAGCTAGAGGTTCCAGATCAGTGCACAAACGGTACTGCTTTAGAAGCAACTGCTAACGGGACACTAAATTTAACATACATTTAACAATTTGTCAAATGACTTTTTGGAAATTGTTACAGCAAAAGAGAAATGTTCCCTGACCCACTCACGAATCGATGTGTGATAATAATGGCGTTTTGTGTTGGGAAAAGTAATTATTTGTATTTGTCGGCGAAATAATCTAGATCACGATCAGAACGATGGCAGTCAGGCATAATGCGATGCCTGTCCACTGCCTGCGGGAGATATGCTCTTTCTGGACCAGGTAAGCCAGCATGATTGTGGCAGCAGGGTACAGCGAGGTTAATACCACGGCCACATCCAGCCGGGTGTGCTGTTGGGCCAGGATGTATACAGCACTGGCGGCAGAATCCAGCACGCCGCCGAGGATTGCCAGTGGGCTGATTTGTCGGAATGGAATGTCGCTGTCTTTCCTGGGACGGATGATGATCAACAGCATGGCCGTGCTGAATGAAGCAATTTTGGCGATCAGCGAGGGCAGCACGACCGTTCCGGGCGTAACCTGGGAGAGGAATGTAAAAAAGCCGGCGGCAAAGATACCTGAAAGGACGGCCAGGAGCAGGATTTCTTTTTTGATCTTGTTGGTGGTTGTACCCGACTGGCTGACCAGGGCAATTCCGGGAAATGCCATCAGAAACCCGGCCAGTTGGGTGAGGGGCGGGAGGCCCTGTGTGAGCATGCCGAAAGCCGCTGGCAGGGCAGCGCCAATCACGCCGGCAATCGGAGCCACAGCCGCAGCATTGCCCATCGTTAAACCACGGTAGATGGTGATCACCGCCAGAGAACCGCACACCCCGGCCAGAGCGGACCACAGGATGTCCATCCAGGACAGCCAGGATTCACGCCAGATCAGGCTGAAAATGGAAAGCAGGAGAGAACCGGCGATGGCAGAAACAACCGTTACCCGCAACTCTCCGCCGCGCCGCGAAGCAAGCCCGCCGCAAAAATCACTTGCGCCGATCAGGCCGGCTGCAGACAGTGCCAGAAACGCCCCGAAAAAGCCAGAAAAAATCATAGGGCTGATTATACTGTCAAAGGATGGGGCTGGGTGGTTTTGCTGCAATTCTCATCATTGAGGCTTCAGATTTAAATCGAGAGAATCAAAAAACGGCGTTGAATTGTCAACGCCGTTCGGTAATCTTCAGGGTTTCTTTTATTTCCCGCGCGAACGGAGTGATCCGATGACCACCATAGCTAGCCCCAGGCCACACACCACAATAATGATGATCCCGATCGTGCGGTCGCTGGCCGACGCGCCAGGGGCAAAATTGGGCAGCAGCGGCTTTTTGGTGGGCGTGGGCGTAACCGATGGTGTGGGTGTCACATGTGTGGCTGTGACGGTGTAGGTCGGGCGCGGGGTGCGTGTGGGGATGGGTACGGTCACCGTTATGGTGGGGGTTTCCGTAGCGGGTGGTGCGATTCTTATCAACAGTTTTTGTCCGGCCCAGATGAGCGGATTATTGATATCGAGGCCATTCAATGTAGCCAGTTCCTGAGGTGTCAGGCCGTAGGCTTCAGCGATTGACCACAGCGTTTGTCCAGGCAGAATTTCGTGTTCGATTGAACCGTCCGGGTAGGGGGTGGCCGTTGTTACGGCAAAGATCAGTTCCGGGGTGAGGGTCGGGATGCCAGGCTGCGGCGTGCCGGGGCCAACCGTGGCAGCCGGTGTATAGTTGGCCGCGCTGCCGGCGATATAGCCGACATCAATTGTATAGAAGATATATCCATTGCCGACGCCCACTCCCCCGCCAATATGCGTGTATTGTGGATTGGTCATTGTGTTCCAGTGGATTGCATCCGCCCAGAGGTTGTAAAGCACCGTGTCCAGGCTGGTACCGGGACTGACCTGGGCAACATTCTCCGAGATGAACACCGTCTGGCCCCCGCCAAAACCAGCTGCATAAGCTCGCTCGCGCGGGGTTGAGCCGTCTGCGCCGGTGTGTGTCCATGTGCCAATCACCGCCTGATAATCGGCGTGGGACTGGGCAGAGGCCATCAGCGATCCATCGGTTTGCAGCGGCGGCAGCCCGTTGTTAGTGCGCAGGTTATTTACGGCCGCGATCAGGTCATAGGCGCTGGCGTCCTGTATAGGAGCGGGCTTAACTGTGGCCGACACCGAAAACGATGCCAGCAGAACGCTCAATAGCAATAGAATGGGTGTCAAACGTTGTTTCGTAACCATTATGAGCATATTTTACTCTAAAATCGAAATTTGCTGCTGCTTTTTTATTCTGCGTCCGTCTTATGGGATTTATTTTGTATCAGGATGAAAAAACCTCCCACACTGCGAGAGGTTGAAAACAGGCTGTGATATGCGCTGTCATTAATGCTTGGGACGTTCGGGCAGGCTGTTGAAGAACACTGTGCTGTGATTGTAATCAGTGATGATCCCAACTTTTTTCAAATAATCAAGTTGAACATCCTGGATCAGGTGGCGGCTGAATTCGACATTTTTGGGCGTATAGAATTCACCGGTATACACATCCTGAAAGGAGTTGTCACCCCAGTCAATGATCACCTCACCGTTATTTAAAATGAATACCCAATGTCTGCCAACTTGCATTTTTCTTCCTCAGCAGTATCTGTTTTATAATCACTTGAAAACAAAGTGCTTTACTTCACGGGCTTCAGAAGCTGCTCGAAATTGGTACTCTTCAGGCGATTGACCAATTCGGCTTGTGATTCTTGCCACACGGGCCGGATCGGGCAATCTTCTCCAAACTCGCAGACTTCAGGGTGCAGAACACATTCGTTCAAAGCAATGGGTCCGTCAATCGCTTCCACAACTTCAAGTATGGAAATATCTGCTGCTGAGCGGGATAAAGAAACGCCGCCGCGCGCACCGCGGGAAGTGTTGATCAACCCTGCAATAGAAAGTTGAGAAACGATCTTGGCCAGGAAAGAAGGCGGAATATGTTCCTCTTTGGCGATAAAGCTGGTTGCAGCTCGTTTGCCAGGTTCAAGTGATGCCAAATAGAGAATGGCGCGCATTGCATAGTCTGCTTGTTTGGTGATTTGCATATCTATATGCCTCTTTAGGTAATTTTGGTAAGATTAGTCTTTTATACCTGATAAGTTTAATATATTATTTGTTTTCCGGCAAGTGACAGAGGTCATTCATACAGAATGACCTTTTATCATTAAATTGTGTGATTTTTCTGATATTCGTAATTATTCATATAAAATATTAGGTGGTGTGGTCTATTTTTTATTCGCAAAACTGCAATGCTTTGATTATGCCCTCTGGTATAATCGCGCTATGACCGAGTTTCGTTATACATGCCCAATAGATATTCGTTACAGCGACCTCGACCCGCAGTGGCATGTCAACCATGCCCGCTTCATTTCTTATCTGGAACAGGCCCGTTTTCGCTATGTGATGGATTTGGGACTGTTTGATGGGCGTTCTTTCCTCGATTTTGAATTCATCATTGCTGACCTGCATATCTCTTATCTTGCCCCGATACATGCCGGGCGGCCGGTGCGCGTGGCGATGCGCATCACTCGCTTGGGGAACAAGAGCATGGATATCATTTATCGGATTGAGGATGAAACCGGCCAGCAGGTTTTCGCAACAGCTGAAACGGTCATGGTCATCTATGACTACCGCGCCCAGCAAACTCATCCCATCTCTGATCTCTGGAGGGAGAAGATCGCCGCATTTGAAGGTGTCTCCCCCGGCCCCACGCCAAAAGACAAGAAAGTATAGGTGAAACATGCCGCTTCCTCCTGTTGACGAGACCTATCTCCTTGATGTTTTGACCAATTTATTAAACACGCCCAGTCCCACTGGCTACACCGACAATGCCGTGGACTGGACAGAAAAAGCGTTGGCTGCGTTCACTCAATTGCAGGTGCAGCGCACAGCCAAAGGCGCACTCCTGGCCACCTGGCAGGGCAGCCAGCCTGGGGCGGCGCGTGCTTTGGCCGTTCATCTGGACACCCTGGGAGCAATGGTCAAGGAAATTTTGCCTTCAGGCCGTTTACGCCTGACTAATCTGGGCGGGTTGAATTGGAGTTCCGTCGAGTGTGAAGCCTGCACGATTTTCACCGCTGACGGCCGCACCTATCGCGGCAGCTTGATGCCCGATAAAGCTTCTGCTCATGTGCATGGCGCCAGCGCAACTGAAGAAAAACGCGAACCGGCTACCATGGAAGTGCGACTGGATGCCCGCGTGCTGGACAGCGAAGAAACCCGTAACCTTGGCATTGAAGTGGGAGATTTCGTCGCCTTTGACCCTCGTTTGGAGGTAGTTAATGGTTTTATCCGTTCCCGTTACCTGGATGACAAAGCCTGCGCGGCCTGCATGCTGGCTGCAATCAAAGCCTTGCAAGACGCCGGCCTGACCCCTGTGCGCACATCCCATTTCTTTTTCAGTGTTTTTGAAGAGGTCGGGCACGGTGCTTCGGCGGGTATTCCTGGGGATATTGATGAACTGGTCGTAGTCGACATGGCTGCTATTGGCGAAGGTCAGGCGTCGGATGAGTATCACGTGACCATTTGTGTCAAGGACAGCACCGGCCCTTACCACCATGGTCTCAGCCAATGCCTGCGCAATCTGGCCGAACAGCACAAAATTCCTTTCAAGGTAGATATCTATCCGTATTATGGTTCAGACGGCGGGGCGTTATTACGAGCCGGTGTTGATGCAGCCGTGGCCCTCATTGGGCCGGGAGTGGATGCTTCACATTCCTATGAGCGCACTCACATGGATGCCCTGCTCGCCACCACTCGCTGGATTATGGCGTATCTGCTGACTTAAACGAAGCAGCGAGACGGGGTCATTATTTGGCGCCTCTACCAAGAAGACATAGACACCGCACCCTGAGCTTGCCTACGGGGTTCGCACTAACAAAAATTCCTGTTTTTGCATTATATTAAGCGTACGGGATGACGTGTGAGCATCTCTTGGCATTCAGTGTCATCTTTTTAGGAGGTGTATCATCAAAACCATACAGCGAATTCCGGATTTTTTACGCCGGGTTTTGGGTGCCATCTTTGACCGGCAGTCCGAAAAGGATATCCCCTGGCTGACTTGGGGCTGGCTTGGCGGTTTGTATGCGATGGGGGTATTCCTGTGGGGCAAGTTCTTCAATTGGGGCAGTATTCCCTTTGATTGGCTGGACTGGGCCGAGGTCAACGCCCCGCGGCTGGCCTTTGTCAAGGACGCCGTTATGGAGGGTGTGCTGCCCCTGCACATGGCAGACACCTCGGCGCTGCGCAATGTGACAGATCGCTTCCTGACCGTTCCCGACCCCATCCTTTCTCCGCAGGTCTTGCTGCTCAAATTCCTCGACGTAGGACCCTTTGTGCTGTTGCACGTCCTCCTGCTCTTCACCCTGGGTGCCTGGGGACTGCTTTGGTTCCGGCGCCGCTATAACCTTTCGCTGGTGTCTTTTACTGCCTTGTTCCTGCTGTTCAATTTCAATGGTCATATTCTCGCCCATCTCAGTGTGGGGCATGTTACCTTTGCAGGTTATTTCCTTTTCCCCTGGTTTTTAGTGCTCATTTTCCAACTGGTGGTGGATGGACAAAAAAGCTGGGCATGGGTGGCCAAAATGGCGATCCTCTTGTTTGTCATCTGGCTTCAGGGAGCTTTTCACCAGTATGTCTGGGCGTTGATGTTCCTCGGCTTGATCGGTTTGACCTCCTGGAAAGCTTTCTGGCCGGCGCTCAAGGCGGGCATTGCCGCCGTGTTGTTAAGTATGGTGCGCATCCTGCCCCCGGCGATGATGCTCGGCCAGTATGATGATGAGTTTCTCGGCGGATATCCCAGCGTGTGGGACTTCGTGCGCTCAATGGTCACTATCGTCTTCCCGGCGGACTCGATTGAAGCCCCGCGTAATATGCTCAATACCCTCGCCTGGTGGGAGTTTGATCTCTATCTGGGGTTGATCGGTGCTGCTTTCCTGCTCTACTTTGGATTGGGCCGCTGGCTGAAATATAAACGCTCTGAAACGGCATATCCGGCGCTCTTGCTGCCGGTGGCTGTTTTGTTTGTTTTTTCCATTGGGCGGGTATACCGCCTGGTGCGTTTGATTCCCATCCCACTGCTGGCCGGCGAGCGCGCCAGCATTCGTATGATCATCCTGCCCGTCGTAACGCTCCTGATCCTGGCTGCTATCGAGTTCCAGGCCTGGCTGCGAGAGCGAAAATTGGATCCTGTATTACAGGTGAGCAGTCTGGGCATATTGTTCCTTCTGGGGCATGACCTCTGGCAGCATCTCAAGGTGTGGCAGGTGACCAATGCCGTTGAGGCATTCCCGGTGGCGCGCGTTGACCTGACTCTTAAAGTGGTCGGCAACCATCCCGACCCGGCATATACCAATATGCTGGTCATTGGGGCGGTAGTCTCAGCCCTGACTCTGGCGGCTTTGATTGTGCTCTGGGTGCGTGAGCGCCGCGCGGCACGTGCATAAATTGGAGAAGGAACTGATGGATACATTTACCAGCACTAATCTGAAAAAGTATTTTTCTTATCCTTTTGAAGATAAAAACTGGCAGGGAAAGCTGGCTATCGCAGGCGGTCTTATGCTGGCCTGCTTTATTATTCCTGTTTTGCCGCTGCTGGCCCTGTACGGCTATATGATGCGGATCATCAAACAAGTGGTCGAGGGTGATGGGCAGCCCACCCTGCCGGAGTGGGATGATTGGGGAGACCTGATGATGAGCGGCCTGAAACTGATGGGGGAAATGTTCATCTTTGCCCTACCGTTGCTCGTTTTGTGGATCGCCGGATATGGAGCTATGTTTTTCCCTGCCATGCTTTCTGGCCTTGCCGCCGAGAGCGGCGATATGGGATCCGAAAGTTTGTGGCTGGTGGTTACCCTGCTCAGTGCAGGCGGCGGCTATATCATGTTTGGTCTGGTGGTGTTCTTGTCTCTCCTGCTGGGTTTTACTCAATCCGTGGTTATGTGCCATGTGGCTGTCACAGGACAATTTTCGGCGGCTTTCCGCTTTGGCGAATGGTGGCGCATCCTGCGCAGCAATTTCGGCGAATTCTTGCTGGCGTATGTGTTTATCTTAGGCTTATCGGTTGGAGTCAGTGTTGTCTACCAAATCCTGATGATGACCATTGTGCTGTGCTGTATTTTGCCGATCGTCCTTTCAGCGGCATCGATCTACTTAATGCTGTTTACGATGCCCTTGCTTGGTCAGGTATACCGCGCTGCTCTGGAAAAGATGGAATAATCCTGGCTGAGTTCCCAATTGATCTTTTGATTACCGCCTCAATTTGAGGCGGCTTTTTTTATTGTTCGCCCTCTCTCCAATAGTCTGTTATCATTCGTTTTGTTTTATACAAATGATTACCGAGGATTACATGAAAAACAAAGGTGTTTATTATGCGTTGGGCGCATATTTTCTATGGGGAATCCTGCCAATTTTCTGGAAACAACTGCACCATGTGCCTGCCACCCAGGCCTTTGGCTGCCGGATTATTTCATGTCTATTGATCCTGATGCTGCTCCTGACCCTGCGCAAGGATTGGACGAATTTCAAACAGGCTGTCTTCAATCGCAAATCCATCCTGCTCTTCACCCTCACAGGCATACTGCTGGGCGCAAACTGGCTGGTTTACATCTGGGCAGTGAGTACCAACCACATCGTTGAAACCAGTCTCGGCTATTTCATCAACCCGCTGGTCAATGTGGCCCTGGGCGTACTTTTCCTGCACGAGAAGCTGCGCTCCATGCAGTGGGTGCCGGTAGGCATGGCTACTGTCGGCGTCATCTACCTGGCCGTGCAATACGGCGCACTGCCATGGATTGCCCTATCATTGGCGTTCACTTTTGGCTTCTACGGACTGCTAAAAAAGACCGCTCCCACCGGCGGGCTGAACAGCATGACGGTAGAAATGGCCTTTCTTGCCGTTCCGGCAAGTATTTATTTCATCATCCTCAGTGTGCGCGGTGAAAATGCGGTTGCCACGGCCACCCCGTTCACCATGCTGCTGCTGGCTGCTACCGGGGCGGTTACTGTCACTCCTGTTTTGCTGTTCACCGCTGCCGCCCGCAGTATTCCCCTTTCATTGGTCGGTGTTTTGCAGTATATCCATCCCACATTGCAATTTTTGATTGGCGTTCTGGTATATCACGAGCCATTCACCAAAACTGACCTGGCCGGCTACGCATTTGTATGGGTTGCCCTGCTCCTCTTCTGGCTGGAAGGCATCCTCCATAGTCGCAAGGCCGCCGCAGCTTCAGGGGCTTGATCCTGGATTTTGAACTGACACCTGCTATAACAGTTCTGATTTGGAAGCCGGGATTGAATTATTGCGTGAGCACCCGGACCTGGAAGTACTGGGGGGCAAAGGGGATATCTGTGCCACAAAAGCTCCAGATTTGTGGGAGAAAAACCACATTGTCTTGCGAACGGTGCCACGTTCGAACCAGAAAGCGCAAATTTCTGAAACCTTTAGATATCTTCACAATAAGATACGCCGGTTGATTGAAACAGTAAACGGTCAATTGTCCGGGTAATTTGCAATTGAGAAAATTTTCCAGAGGCCTGACATTTTAACAAAAGAATAGTTGGTCAGTATGCGATCTCCACTGAAATGGGTTTTCCGGAGCCATCTCATTGAGGTTTACATAAATCAGTTAACAAATATTGTAGCAGCGGATATGATCCATGTTTTTATTGGACAGCGTCCAATGCCTTGTTGGAGTATGCTGAGCCAGCTACTGGCGTACCCATGTCCAGTATTGGATACTAACAAATCTATGTGAAGGTCGAAAAGCAATGCCGATCAACCAACATTATAGGACTTTCACTTATGGACAAAATCAAGTAACCTAAATCCACGCTTACCAATCAGCAGTACTTGTAAAACCTAATAAACACCCCTATTAACTACCCA
>JAIOTF010000064.1 GCA_021107195.1 Anaerolineaceae bacterium
CCGTAACAATGGGGGCGGGTTGTATAATTGGAAGTTGCATATGCTTAATTTACCGCATTTTTCTCATGTTGTGTATCTTAAATCACAACTATCGAGTTATTATATTACTCGCCAATGATTGTTCACGCAAAAAAGATTGCTGCAGAATAGTATGAAGAATATTTGCTTGAATCTCAACGCCGCTCATCCTCTCATTACCACGAGACGTAGGGACATCATACGAATCACTCCCGCCTGCGAGGTTCATTTGACCAACCAGCACAATTTTGTTTCTGAAAGCGTCAGGATGAACAGCACCGGATAACACATCAGCATAGGAAACAAAATTGAACGTTTCTGGTTGACCCGCGAAATGGATTGTCATACGTCCCCACTGATCTACCGGAATATGTAGAGAGTCAATCTGAACAAAACCATCAGACAGCTTTGAAGGAGATGTGTCAGATATTTCCAGATAATGGCGAAGGAGTTGCAAGCTCATGGCTTCATAGATTTGTCCTCTTTGTTGAATAATCAGAGGGGCTCTGCGAAATACACCATCCGAATCGGGAATAACATTAACTATTCCTTCTCCAGCAGCAGCCAACTGCAAATCGGCTGGAGATGTAAGTATTGATTGGGATGAGATAATGCCAGGGGTAGCCCTCGCCGGGAGAACGCCTATCAGAGCAAGGATTACATTATTGGAATCTTCGATAGCCTCGATCAAAGAGGAGTCTTGTACTTCATCGAATATAATATCCATCCCTACCACGCGGGCTTGCCCAAGTTTATTAATAAGCTGGGTATGAACAGTATGGGGCCACGGCCATGAGCCATATTGAGCAACGCTGGCATCGTCAACAGCTACAATGATGATTTCGTTACCCGGCGAAATGTCACCATGCAGAAAATCTGTGCTGCCGAGGCGCGAGGAGTGAAACAGTCCCCCTATCCGAGCCAGAGACAATAATATCCCAATAATTAACGTAACAAGGATGACTCGATAATGAATCCTTATGGCATGGTTTGATTTCATCATGTGGCTATAGGAGAGTAAAGCCTTTTCGCAAGAGTGATTGTCTAATCATCATCATCATCATCATCATCATCGTCATCATCATCATCGGGCACGCCAGCGTCATCACCGTCGGGATCATCCTCATCCAACACGCCGTCGTTGTCATCATCGGGATCGGCATTGTTGCCAATACCATCGCCCTCGGTGTCGGTGTCTTCATCCGGATCGTCAGGGAAGGCATCATCCTCATCGGGCACGCCGTCGTTGTCATCATCGGGATCGGCATTGTTGCCAATACCATCGTCGTCAGTGTCGGTGTCTTCATCCGGGTCGTCAGGGAAGGCATCATCCTCGTCATCTACGTCATCATCGTCGTCTACGTCATCATCATCATCATCATCATCATCATCATCATCGGAGGAGATTTCACTTGGCGCAACCGGCGCTGGCGGATTTCCAGGTTGAACAGAGGTAGTTTGTCCAGCTCCAACCGATACCGTTTCTCCCTGAGCGGTCACGTCGACAACACCTTCCAGAACATCTACCTGAGTTGCACCATCTTCAGCAACATCTACGAAGAATTCGGTTCCGCGGACAGCCGTTACCGCTGTAGGCGTTTCGATCTCGTAACGGGAACCGGGGTCCAATAAGCGCTCGACGCGATTGCACGTTCGTCCCCACCATTGGTATAGCGAAATAACTTTGTTGCCGCCGTCCTGGTGGGCGCTCAATTCAGAAAGAGTAAGAGCTGTATTGGGAAATACTTCTGTTTGACTACCATCAAAAAAGGTGATTATTACAGATGAAGAATCGCTGGTAGAGATACTGTCGCCAGAATTCAGGATTGTGTCATTGCTTGCAATCTGCCACTCAGAGCTTCCGGCTGCCTGCACATTGACCACACCAATAATGTCTGTCAAAAACGCAGTCTGGGATATTGTCTCAACAGGCCTCGATTGGAAGAGCAAACTGCCTCCAATAACTAATATAAGCGCTACAGTTACTGCGGCTAAAGGGAGTGCAAATATTCTCTTCATGGGAATCCTCCTATTATTGAATAGATGGTTTTTCTTTCGGTTTGCAGAACGTGAGCGAGACAATGGAGACAAATCTTGACAACGTCTTTTTTCAGTCAAAGATGTTAACATACGCTGTTTTCCGGCTTGAAAAGCGATTGGGTCGCTCTCAGGATGTTGGACATTTTCTATCCTCACGGCCATTTCCAGCAACGGGCGCAGGTCGGTGGCGTATTGGGGATATTGAGCCAGACAAGTATCCAGGGTAGCTTGCCCTTTCTGGATTGCATCCAGGCACTCATCAAGAATATCGTCAAAATTATTCTGTATCATACAACATGCTCCGTTCAGTAAATATTTTTAATCTGAGACGACCTGCTTGCGGCCCTCTTTTTTCTTTAAATTTAAGAGGGCTCACTTTAAGTAACGGGAAAACCAGGCCGCAGATACGCCTTGATTCTACGTTGTAAAAATTAAGAATGATTCGCTTCACTATCCAATGCTCGGTGCAGCGCCGCCAGACCACGGTGTTGCAATGATTTTACAGCACCGATTGGTTTTCCCAGGAACCGGGCCACCTGGGCATTGCTGTATCCTTCGACGAATTTAAAGATGATGACAGTCTGTTGGTCTTCAGTAAGCTGCTGTAACCCCCCAATGATGCTTTGTACAGATAATGCCTGATTCGTGTATTCCTCGGGGCTTATCGTGTTGGCGGCTAATTGCTCATCGATAGGGGAAAATTTCACACGCTCTTCCCGCCGATAGTAATCAATAATCAGGTTACGGGCAATGGTATATAACCATGCTAGAATAGGCCGTCCGCGCCAGGAAAAACGGTCAATCTGCTCCACGAGGCGCACAAAAACATCGCTGGTCAGATCGTCAACATCCTCAACATTGTGTACCCGATATCTGATATAGCGATAAACTGGCGGTTGATAACGATCATAAAGTTCAGCAAAAGCAGTAGAGTCGCCTTTTTGAGCGCGCTGTATCAGGTCTTTTTCATTATTCTTTTGTGTCATAGCGCGTTCCCCATCTTTTGATACATGCCATTGCTGAGTTTTTTCAGAAGACCCGTAGTTTGCTGCGCGGGTTCCGAGCTTTATTAACCATTGGTGCTGGTTGAGTCATGGGGTATCTTCGGGTTGTGAAACCAAAATGAGGAGGAACCCCATGACTACAATAATATTATCCTACACATTTTCTGTTTTGTGGACGATAACATGCCAGAAATCCCAAAACATTCCCGGGCGAAGTTGTGTCCAGGTGAATTGGCGACGATTGGCATTCTGTTCGCTCTCAAAGGCGATTTCTTTCGGGCCTTCTATCGTTGGTTGAAACGAGATTATGGTGATTGGTTTGGTCATGGCGGCTTGCCTGAACGAACCCGGTTACAACGTTTGCTCAAAACGCATCAGGATTGGTGTGATTTGCTGATGGCAGATCCAACGTTCTTCACCGTCATCGACAGCTACCCGATTGAGTTGATTTTTCCCATCTGTGAGGGTTTAGACCCGCTTCGGCAGGGTGATGTCATTGCTTCCTCCTATAGTTCAGATAAAACCCGATCAGACCGCCAACCACAGTGATGATGGTAGGGATGAGCCAGGGCAGGGCGCCTGATATTTTGCTGCCGAAAGATTCTGTGACCAGAATTTCAACGGGGATGTTTTGCAGGACGTGCGTGCTTAAAATATCCCTTTCCTGGTCGATGACAACTGGGATCGAAATGATCACTGTCAGGGAATGGGTGCCGACTTCTTTGGGCTTGATGCTCCAGATCCATTCGACTGGGGTGTTGGACAGGATGATTTTTTGCGGGCTGCCATTGGAAGAAATTTCAAAGCCGGAGCCAATGAGTTCGGCATTCATCACAGGATAGATGTCAATCTCGTCGGTATATCTCAGGACTTCGGATGGGAGCTCTGCATCCTGGTCAGGGACGGTTACACCGGGCAGATTGGTAAACGCATCTTCCAATGCAAGCGAGAGTTTCACGATTGAGGTTTCATGGAGATCAAGTTCCTCGGGGGTTTCCAGCTCAAGCGTGCCAATGCCAAGAGAGTTAATCGACAAGCTGGCGATGTTTTTTGAACTGCCGTCAGGTTGGGTTTCAGAATCAATTTTCAATGAAGCCAGCACGGCAATGGATGTGGCTTCTGCTGCGATGGGTTCTGATGACTCGGGGGCCATTTCCTCCGGTGCCATACTCATTTGTGGCGTCAGGCATGCAAATCCGACCACGAGCAACACAAATACTAAAATAATGGCAATTACTAAAGGTGTTTTTCTTCTTTTTGCTTTTGTCATTATGGGACCTCCATAATCAAATGCAGGTTATGGTAGAGCATTTTGGAAATGGTATCATGGTAGTTAACCGTGGAGTCTTGCTTAATCTTCAAATAAACCACGAATTCCCGCTAATCCTGGCGGAAATTAACGTAGATTGGCGGTTAAAAATCAAACCACGTTTAAGTGCCGTCCTGCCTTGGAAATCGACTGCTCTGATTTTTTCCTTAATGATTATGCATATCGGGTACCCTTTTATTATAGCGTTCCAATAATCTCTGTCAAACCATAGCAATTCTCAGTTTGGCTTTGTAGTAACGATTAAAATCGTTACTTTCAAACTCTTAACGACTGAAGTCGTTACTACAACATCATTATTTTCATCATATTGAGAATTGCTGGTCAAACCAAAAGCGCTCCCAAAATCTGGCTGGTGTAGATATAATGCGGTGGATTGGGCTTTGGCTGCCCGGTCAACTGTTATTGAAAACGAGGGATTCGGCATGACAAATTCGGCCCAACTCCTGAAGTAGTTCGTGAGGGGTGCGGTAACGTTATCCTGTTTACTCTGCTTATATCAGAAATTTCATTGCTTAACTGCTTCCGCGCTCTGAAATGAAATTTTTTTTAGGCCGCTTTCTGGTAGAATATCTTATTGTTATCTTTATTTTCAAACGCCGTTATTCTGAGTACTGTTTCAAACCTGACCAAATGTTTTCTTAACAGATCATGCGGGGTTTTTCACCACCTGACACATCGTTTCAGATTTGACACAGTATTTAACGGCCTTTTCAGGAGCTTGCACATGCCTTTTATCATTGGTGAATCGATAGGGCCATATCGTTTGATTGAGCAGCTTGGGCAGGGGGGAATGGCAACGGTGTTTAAGGGCTACCATGCCCGTCTGGAGCGGTACGTAGCCATCAAGGCGCTGCACCCCGCCTTTACAGAAGATAAAAATTTCCTGGCGCGCTTCAACCGCGAGGCCAAAGTCGTCGCCAATCTCGATCATCCCAACATTGTGCCCATTTATGATTTCTCGGAGCAAGAAGGACGGCCCTACTTTGTGATGAAATTTATTGAGGGGCGGACGTTAAAAGCGCGTCTGACCGACAATGAAATGTCACTGGAAGAGACCCTGGGCATCGTGGAGGTAGCGGGCGCGGCCCTGGCGTATGCGCATAGCCAGGGCGTACTTCATCGTGATATCAAACCGTCCAATGTTCTCCTGGCTGATGACGGGCAGATCTATCTGGCAGATTTTGGTCTGGCGCGCATTGCCGCCGCCGGCGAATCCAGCCTGACCGCTGACCGTATGGTCGGCACACCGCAGTACATGTCGCCGGAACAGGCCGTAGCCAAATCAGACCTGGATTCCCGCTCCGACATCTATTCCTTTGGGGTCATGTTATACGAGATGGTGGTCGGGCAGGTGCCTTTCAACGCCGATACGCCTTTTGCTATCATTCACGATCATATTTACACCCCGCTGCCAATACCGAACACGGTTAATCCCGACGTGTCGGAGGCTGTGCAGTGCGTGTTATTGAAGTCTCTTGCCAAAGACCCGGAAGACCGCTTTGAAAGCATGCCGGATTTGATGGCTGCTTTCCGCAGCGCTATATTGGATGATGTGGCGCCTGTGCTGGACGCGCCAACCCAGGTCAGTATGCCGAATGTGGCAGTGCCTGTGGCTGAAGAAGTTCTTCCTGAATTCAGCGATGCTTCTTCCCCGGTAACAGAAGTTATCGAAGGGACCGTAGAATCCCAGGGGTCTGGAAAGCCCCAAAAATCGAAAGAGCCTTCCAGAGTGAAAAAACGCTGGCAGGCGATGCGCAAAGGCTGGCGGGCATTCTGGATCGTATTGTCGTTGGCGCTGCTCATCTTTTGTTGCCTGCTTGGCCTCAGTGTGATTAAGGAGGAGCGTCAGCAGAAGCAGGCTGGACAGTCCCCGCCTGCTCCGGAAGAAATGGAAATTAATTTGCAGGAGGCAGAAGCTGTTTTGGGGGATGCCCTGAACCATTGGCGGGATGGTGACCTGCAGGCATCTTTTGATGCGGTTCATCTTATGCAGGAATTGGCAAGGGGCGATGAGGCGTTCTACAAAATGGCGTTCGAGCGCATGATAGAGCAGCAAGCCTGGCTGGTGGCAGTGATGACAGTCATCGATTGGCCGTTGGAAAGCCTGGAGACGATGAAACAAGAGGCGCGCATGGTGTTCTATCTGGCGGCCAGGGACCGTCTTTCTGGCCGGATTTGGGAGGATTATGGCGATCACCCGTATGCGCTGGTAGCCAGGATACGTTATGAACTGTACTTTGGTGACCCGCAAAGGGCCAAGGACGAACTTGGCCTGATCCTCGAAAATGAGGAGTTGCTGCCGGATTATCCTGAGGCCGAATTGCTCGAAGCCGAGATATATGCGCATTTTGGTGAAATGGAGCGGGCGCGCGTTGTACTCCGCGATTTGATCCGCAGCAGGAAGCTGCCGGAATGGGTCCGTGATGCGCTTCAGGAGATCAGTGTGGAGTATAATTTACCTATGTCGATTCCGGAACAATAAGAATCATAAATTTTTACAAACAAGCCTGCCGGATTACGCAGCAGGCTTGTTTGCTGTAATAAATTGACTTGAGAGGAAATAAAATGCGAAAACCAATGGTTGCTGGAAATTGGAAAATGAATAAAACAGTGGCGGAAGCCCAGGAATTGGTCACGGCGCTCTTGCCTGCAATGCAGCCCGTTACAGCGGTGGAGCAGGTTATCTGCCCGCCTGACACTTCGTTGATGAAGCTGTCTGAAATGCTGGCTGGAACCGGGGTTGGCCTGGGTGCGCAGACCATGCACTGGGAAGCTTCCGGTGCTTTCACCGGCGAACTCTCCCCGGGCATGGTCAAAGAGTTTTGTTCTTATGTGATCCTGGGCCATTCCGAGCGGCGGGCGTATTTTGCCGAGACCGATGAAACTGTGAATGCCAAGGTCAAGGCAGCCCTGGCTGTTGGTCTGACCCCCATCATGTGCATTGGCGAGACACTGGAAGAGAACAAGGCCGGGCAGACCGCCGAAATCGTAACCCGACAGGTGAGCGAAGGCCTGGCCGGTTTGAGCGCCGGGCAGGCCGGGAAAGTGGTTATCGCTTACGAACCGATCTGGGCGATTGGCACGGGCCTGGCGGCCAGCGGCGAAGACGCCAATCTGGTTGTGGCTGACTACATCCGCCCGACATTGAAGCGCATGTTTGGCGAAGCAATCGCCCAGGCTGTGCGGGTGCTGTATGGCGGTTCTGTGAAGGCTGCCAACGCTGCTGAATTTTTCAACCAGCCGGATATTGACGGCGCATTGGTGGGCGGGGCCAGCTTGAAAGCGGATAACTTCCCCGGCATCGTCCAGGCGGCTGTAAACAGTTTGAAGAAGTGATCTCTGCCATCGCATTTGATGGTTTTTTATGGCTGGTGATCAGCCTGGGGCCGTTTCTGCTTGTGCAGCGTTGGCTGCACCGTGAGTTGCAGGCCCTGCTCCTGTTGATCACCCGCCGGCAAGACCTCTCTCTGGGGTTGTTTTCGCTGGTGTTCTTCCCGGGGGTTTTGCTGCATGAGTCCAGCCATTATCTGATGGCCCGTGTGCTTGGTGTGAAAACCGGCCGCTTCTCTCTTTTACCCAAACTGACAGAAGAGGGAAGGCTGCGCCTGGGATACGTAGAAACCGAGCAGACTGGCGTGATTGCAGATGCGTTTATCGGCACTGCCCCGTTGATCATTGGCGGGGCAGTGATTGCATTTTTAGGCAGTGTCTGTCTGGGGCTTTCGCCGCTGGCCGGGTTTATGCATCAGGGTGAATGGGAATCCTTCTGGCAGGGTTTGTTGGCTGTGCCCCAGCGTAACGATTTTTGGCTGTGGTTTTACCTGGCTTTCACCGTCAGCAGCACCATGCTGCCTTCGGCTTCTGACCGTCACTCCTGGCTCCCCGTTGGGATCGGCTTAGGGTTGATCCTGGTGGTTTTAGTTGTTGCCGGGGCAGGACCATGGATGCTGAATAATCTTGGCCCGTGGCTCAATCAGGCCTTGCTGGGGACGGCGCTGATCTTTGGTATCAGCCTTGCCTTGCATCTTGCCCTGGCACTTCCAGTTTGGGGGCTGCGCCTGCTGGTCAGCCGTTTGACTGGTTTGCGGGTGGTTGCAGGTTAGACTGCCGCTGCGGTTGCTTTTTCATTTTTTTCAGTGTAAACTCAATTTAATAGTTTCAACAGTCTTTTGAAAAGGCTGCATTGGTTTCCAGACAAGGGGCCAGTAAATTGGTATTGGAGGGAGTGATGTCAAAAATTGTTGCAGAAATCTTTTTTTTGATAGGGGTTGTGCTTGGTGGGTTCCTGTTTTGGCAGTTGATCAAGGGGATGAAGTCCCGAAACTGGCCCACGGTACAGGGCAGGGTGATAGATTCCCGAATGACAACGCATGTCAGCCGCGATGATGACGGCAGCCGCTCTACCACCTATGGCGCTGCGATCAGCTATCGCTATGATGTTGATGGTGACGAATACAGCGGGGATAAG
>JAIOTF010000345.1 GCA_021107195.1 Anaerolineaceae bacterium
TCCAGGAACAGCCGTCGGTTTCTTTTTATGTTTTTCTGAATGCTGTTTTTCGCGCTTGGGTGGCGCCTAAAACTTTTGAGCAGGTAAATCTTGGTCACTAAAAACATGTTTTTGCAGTGGAGTCACACATGCAATTGGTATTAACGCCGTTGAAGGGAATCCCGTTTGTTATAAAAGGGGACGATCTGGCTGCGATGATCTTAAACTCCTTGCAGATGGGTAATATTGAACTGCAAGATGGGGATGTGTTCGTATTAGCGCAGAAGATCGTGTCGAAAACCGAAGGACGGCGGGTGCACCTCAACTCATTCACCCCTACTGAAGAGGCTTTGCTTTTGTCAGAAACGACAGGAAAAGATTCGCGATTGATACAGGCCATTCTGGATGAGAGCAAAGCCATCATCAGGGCTGTGCCCAATACGATCATTGCTGAGCACAGGGAGGGCTTTATCTGTGCGAACGCAGGTATTGATCATTCAAATGTCAGCGTAGATGAAGGAGATGATCCAGATGATTGGATTTTGTTGTTGCCCGAGGATTCTGACAAGTCTGCTGCAACGATCCGAAAAAATCTGGAACAACACAGCGGAAAGAAAATTGCAGTGCTGATTATTGATTCGCATGGACGCCCATGGAGACTTGGAACCGCCGGTGTTACGATCGGTGTTTCAGGGATGCCTGCTTTGGTGGATTTACGCGGAAAGCCGGATTTGTTTGGGAGGGCGCTCAAGATCACGCGTGTTGCGGCGGCAGACGAGTTGGCAGCCGCTGCGTCTTTGATGATGGGGCAGGCGGATGAAGGGTCGCCAGTAGTGCATGTGCGCGGATTCCCTTATCCGCTTTGTGAAGGCAGCCTTGATGAATTAATTCGGCCCGAAACGCAGGATCTATTCCGGTAGAAAGGAAAGGAATTTGGTCCTATGAAAGTGGTTGCACTGGCAGGTGGAGTAGGCGGAGCAAAACTGGTTTCTGGCCTGGCTCAATCCCTTGGACCACAGGAATTAACGGTTATTGTTAATACTGGTGATGATTTTTGGCACCTTGGTTTGCGGATTTGTCCTGATCTGGACACGGTGTGTTATACCCTTGCTGGCCTGGCAAATAAGTTAACAGGGTGGGGCAGGGAAGGCGAAACCTGGCGTGTTATTGAAGAGTTGAAACGGTTTGACGGGGCTGATTGGTTTAAACTTGGTGACCGTGACCTGGCTCTTCATCTTTATCGAACAGGTTTGCTCGCAGCAGGGAAAAATTTAACTGAAGTTGTGGCAGAGTTATTACAGATTTGGGATGTGGAAACGGTTGTATTGCCCATGAGTGACGACCCTGTTGCGACAATGGTTTTCACTGAAAATGGAGAAATGGCTTTTCAGGAATATTTCGTAAAGTATCAGTGGCAGCCGAAAGTGAAGGGATTTCGATTCTTGGGCGCAGATAATGCGTTGCCTACTAAAGAAGTGATTTCTGCAATAGAGGAAGCTAAAGTTGTGATCATTGCTCCTTCTAACCCCTGGGTAAGTATTGGCCCGATATTAAGTGTTTCCGGGATGAAAGAATTGCTTAAAACAAAAAATGTGATTGCCGTTTCGCCACTTATTGGCGGACGGGCTGTGAAAGGGCCAGCAGCAAAAATGTATCATGAATTAGGGCTTGAGCCGTCCTCCTCTACTGTAGCACGGCAGTATCAAGATGTGATCAATGGTTTTGTTCTTGATACCATTGATGCCCAGGAGTGTGAAATAATTAACGTTTTGGGAATAGGAACATTTTTGACAGATATTATGATGCGAGATTACCTTGATCGAAAGAGACTGGCAGACGAAGTGCTTGATATGAGCAGGAAGACCTGGGTGCATTGACATGGGCTTGTGGGCAGTTGTACCTGTGAAACCGCTTAATCAAGGGAAGTCCCGGTTGTCAAAGACCATAACGCCGGAAGATCGCAGACAGCTAAATTTGTGGTTGTATCTCCAAACACTGCGTGTGCTTTGCGAGACGAAAGAAATTGATGAAGTATGGATTGTAAGCCAAGATCCCGAAGTATTGGCGATGGCAAAGATTTGGGGCGCACGCTCATTTGAGGAAATTGGCAGGATGGATTTGAATGCAGCGCTGGAGCAAGTGACGCGCTATGCGGAAGAACGCGGAGTGGATCAGTTGTTAATACTACCGGTTGATCTTCCTTGCCTCCAGAAAGACGACGTATCATTTTTTATTCGCAAGGCAGGCAAGAATGCGGGTGTTGTCATTGCTCCTGATCGTAGATTGACTGGAACGAATGCGCTGATGGTCAATCCGCCCGGATGTATGGTATATCAATTTGGAGACGATTCGTTTGCTTTGCATTGTCAACAAGCCAGGAATAAGGAGATGCCTTTGAAAATTTGCGATTTGCCATCGTTGAAATTCGATTTGGATTTACCAGAAGATTATTTAGAATACAAGGATATGTTCGCGGTGCCAATAGGACAGGAGTGTTCTGAACCATTGGCTCAAATGGTTTAACTTTTATTCAATAATGGAGGATGTGATGACGGAAAGAGTAGCACTTTACTTGCAAGATGCTCATGATCTGCGTGACGGGCTTGATTATGTGAAATATGCAGAAGAGCGTGGTTTTGAGGCGGTCTGGCAAGCAGAAAGTAGATTGGTTCGGGATGCTATCGTCCCTATGGCTGCATATGCTGCGGTTACTGATGAGATCAAAGTGGGATCTGGCGTCATCAACAACTGGACACGCAACATTGGATTACTGGCTTCTACATTTCTGACACTTGATGATCTGGCTCCAAACCGTGTGATTTGTGGTATTGGTGCATGGTGGGATCCTTTAGCAAAAAACGTAGGCATTAACCGCAGAAAACCGTTGTTAGCGATGAAAGAAACAGTACTTGTCATGCGGCGTTTGCTGGCCTTAGAGCGGGTAACTTTCCATGGCGAATTTGTTAATGTGGATAATATTGCATTAGATGTTGTTCATGGCCGCCGCGATCCTCGTAATGTACCGATCTTCATTGGCGCTACCGGCCCCAAAATGATGGAATTGACGGGCGAAATTTGTGATGGTGTGGTAATGAATTACTGTGTTCCGCCAACTTACAATATTAAATCGCTTGAGCTGCTCGATAAAGGGGCGCGTAAG
The DNA here is from genome assembly GCA_021107195.1 of Anaerolineaceae bacterium. Taxonomy (GTDB): domain Bacteria; phylum Chloroflexota; class Anaerolineae; order Anaerolineales; family Anaerolineaceae; genus SMBSF63. The sequence goes on from JAIOTF010000345.1 coordinate 3,140, forward strand.
ACAGGTCGTACTGTGGATGATATTGATCGACCGCAATTGGTTGTTTGCTCAGTTGATCGCGATCATGACAAAGCTTATGATGCAACGCGCGAACTCTTAACCCAATATTTGGCACAGCAACCCCATATTGCCAAGGCATCTGGCGTGTCAATGGATACAGTGCATGATATCCAGTCTATTCTTGGTTGGCCGGCAACTCATGAGCAGGTGCAAGCAGCCAAGCATCTAGTGACAGACGATGTAATTGATCGTGTCACAGCTTCGGGTACACCCGAGGAAGCGAAGGAGAAGGTTGCAGAATACCGCAAATACGGTTGTACCAGCCCGATCTTGTATTCAGCAGGGGCTGACATCAAGCTTTTGATTGATACATTTGCACAGAAATAAGCCCTGAATTTTAGTGGATCCGGGAAGGCTTCGCATAGCCTTCCCGGATGTTTGGTTTACTTGAATTATGATAGGTTCTCTGGGAACTGTGTGACAAATTAATATTCTACGCCAGATATGGAGGTAATCGCTGTCTTCGCCCCATATGTTGCGGTGGTTTCGCACTGCGCCGCGGAAAATCACGGCGATTCCCAAAGAGCCTTATAATCTCTATTAGAATATATGCATAGCATGTGGTAATAACGACTGGATAAAGGGATAAATGGAGGAATTATGTGGCGTGAATATATCAATGCAATAACCATTGAGGAAGCGTTGAAGACACTTGCCGAAAATAAAAATAACGCCAAGATTGTTGCAGGTGCTACTGACCTGATTCTGGAAATGGAAAGTGGAGCGCATAAAGGGGTTGATGTGCTTGTTGATGTTTCACGAATTCCGGGATTAGACAAGATTACGCTTGATGAAGACAATGTAATCCATCTTGGGCCAATGGTAACTCATAACCATTGTGTTGCCTCAAAACTGATTCGAGAGCGAGCGCTGCCGTTGTTACAAGCTTCCTGGGAGGTGGGATCACCCCAGATTAGAAATCGAGGCACGATCAGCGGAAACTTGATCACGGGTTCGCCTGCAAATGATACTATTTCTCCATTGATGGCACTGGGTGCGGAACTCGTATTGCGTTCATCAAACGATGAGCGTGTCGTTCGATTGGAAGAATTTTATACCGGTGTGCGAAGAACTGTTATTCAGCCAGACGAGATGTTGGTGGATATTCGCTTCCCGGCCATGTCTGAAAACCAGCGGGGTGTGTATTTGAAATTTGCTTTGCGCAGAGCGCAGGCGATTTCTCTGGTTAATGTTGCAATGGTATTGACTTTTAATGGTGAAATCGTCAGCAACGCATTCATTACGTTGGGGTCAGTTGCAAAGACGATCATTCACGCCGAAGCGGCAGAGAGGTATCTGGAAGGCAAGGTCTTAACTTCAGAGGTTTTGGAGCAAGCGGCCCGATTCGCGTCCGATGCGTCAACCCCAATCGACGATATTCGCGGATCAGCAGCTTATCGTAAAGAGATCGTCAGAGTTGTTACGCTACGAGGATTAATGGCAATTGCGGATGGTAAGGAAGAAGAGAACATTCCTCAAGAGCCAATTTTATTGTGGGGCAATCGAACGGCAACGCCAAGTGAACTCAGCCAACAGACACGGCATGACGGATTAAAACCCATTGAAACGACGATTAATGGAAAACATTACGAATTACAATCAGGACAAGAAAAAACATTGCTGCGTTTGATTCGGGAGGACGCTGGGCTTATCGGCACTAAAGAAGGGTGCGCAGAAGGTGAATGTGGCGCCTGTACTGTTTTCCTTGATGGCGTGGCTGTAATGAGCTGCCTTGTACCTGCTCCACGGGCGCATGGTGCAGAAATTGTTACTGTTGAGGGCCTGTCCAAAGATGGGGAATTAAGCAAATTGCAGCAAGCTTTCGTTGATGAGGCTGCAGTACAGTGCGGTTATTGTACGCCAGGTTTCCTGATGTCTGCAACCAAGTTGTTGGAAGAACGCGATAGACCAACTCAAGATGAAATAAAGCAGGCAGTCACTGGTAATTTGTGCAGATGTACCGGTTATTACAAAATCATTAGTGCCATTGAATTAGCCTCAGAAAGGTAAATGCTATGGGTTTCAGTACACGTAACACCTCATCCATGGATCCACAGGAAAGGGAAGTTCCCGCTGTTTGGCGCGGTATCGGATTTTTACTTGTGATCATTACGCCGCTTATGGGATATGCGGTTGCACAACTTCTGGTTGATGCGAACAAAGTACAGCGGTGGGTGGCAATTCCTCCTGAATTGGTTGCCCAGGGAAAGAACCCTGATCTCTATATTTTGATCATAGTTACAGTGGTTATAGCGCTTTTGATCTATATAGTGCTGACTTTGTTCACCTTTTTGCTTTTGAGTATCTTTTCGCCTTCTCGATATGGCCCACAAGATGTTCCACCAACTGCTTATCGTGGCAAGCGATACAAAAGATAGGCTCAGTCGAGAACAAGAATTTCCCAACTACTGGAGGCAATTATGGCTTATATTGGCCAATCAAAAAAGAGGATTGATGCATTCAG
>JAIOTF010000023.1 GCA_021107195.1 Anaerolineaceae bacterium
CATTTTTTTGCCCATGCCAAGGTAGGCACCAAATCCGGGTCCAGGTTCATGATGCGCGCTGCGGTGGCATCCAGGGCGACAGGGTCAGTAGAGAAGAGCAGTACATGCACTGGGCGGGGACTACCGTTGCGCGGGCCATTGCCTTCCATACCAATAATGCCATCCATCACGTTCAGGCGCGGCGGCAGCAAGCGGTTCAAATCGAGCAGCATTTGAGAAAACAGGTCTTCGTTCTGCAATCTGGCATGAAATTCAGCCTTTAACACACCGGGGATACAGCCGAACATATTTTTGACGGCGCCTGTCAGGCGGGTCAAGGCATGTGTTTTCATCTTACAGATGTTGATGATGCCGTCGGCAGCCAACACATCCTGGGCGATTGTAAATTGTTTGATCAAATTACCTTCTGGAAAAGAGACTGTTTTCCCGCTGGTGAAATCTGCCAGGGGGATGTTCAGAGCTTCAGCTGCATCTGCAATGCCCGCTTTCCGAGCGGCGGTCAAAGGCCGGTGTGCTGCTGGTGAATCACCATAGCTGAGACGGGCACCGGCTTCTTGCAGGTGACGTGCCACTGCCTGAAAGACTGCCGGGTGGGTGGCGGTGTTTTTCTCCGGCGGGTCGGCAGCCAGAAGATTGGGTTTGAGCAGCAAATGCTCACCTGGTTTGAAGAAGGCTTGTGGGCCTCCCAATAGGGTCAGACCGCAGCCTACGGCTTCATTAACGGCATCCTGTTCATAATGGTTGCAGCGTACCAGTGCCACACGAGAGGGGGAGGGTTTCATGATTGTCCTGTTCTTTGCTTTGTATTGATAGATGGCTTGCCATCGGATAGCTGTTCTGTTGCTTTTCTCTGAGATTTTTTATTGTATCATCAGCTTCCGAACTGGAACTACGTGTGATAAATGATGTTCTATATTGCAGGCATTAAAGTATGACCATAATTTTTCAGCAGGGCTGCTGTCAGAAATTCATCTTTTCTCGATGTAATGTTCATAAATTCTTCACAAGTTTTATTTATGATATCTCTTAATATTGAAGTTTGAATCAGGAGGTATTTATGTCAGCAGAAAACGTTGTTAAAAAACAGAAGTCTTTTTGGTCAACGAAACGGCGCTGGGTGGTGGATGCTGTTTTAGGTTTGAGTGCAGTGGTTGTTATCGCTTCAGGTATTTATTTCCTATACCTGCCGGCTGGTTATCAGGGAGGCAGGAACCCGTATTACGACATGAGCATTTTATTCTCACGCCAGACCTGGGATCTTTTACATACCTGGAGTGGCATTTTAATGATCTTGATTGCATTGGTTCATATCGCTGTGCATTGGAAATGGTTCCTGCGCATGGGGCGGCGAACCTGGCAACAAATACGCGGCCAGAAGGGAAAATTAAACCCTCGGGGACGGATCAATTTGTGGGCCAATTTCATTTTGGCAGCCTCTTTTGTGCTGTGTTCTTTGAGTGGTGTGTATTTCATGTTTGTGTCCGGCAGCCGCCAGGCTGTTGATCCCGGCATCTTATTTTCACGCTTTGTTTGGGATATGATCCATACCTGGTCGGGCATCTTGATGATTGTGGCAGCATTGGCGCATTTTGTGATCCACTGGAAATGGGTGATCAATAATGCTGAGCGCTTGCTGCGATCTATTTCAGGCTTGTTTCGCCGGTCACCTTCACATGCGGGTGAGACTACCGTAAAAGCTTGATCCATTTGATTTCTCAGAAAGGAAAAAATCGTATGTTGAAGAAAATAATTATTGGTTTGGTTTCCGTAGCAACACTGGCAGTACTGATCGTTGGCGGCATTAATCGCACCGTGGCGAAAACAGCGGATGTATATGGAAAGGAAGATGGCGCAGGAAAAGAGAGATATGCTCAATCTGACGGTGTAGATGATATTCAACCTCGATCATCGGCCGAGAATCGGAGTGAAGCAAATACAGGTAAAGGGAGATATGCTGAATCCAACGATGTAAATGATCTTCAAACCCGGATAGCAGAATATCAAGGTGGTAATGGTCAGGGACGCCGTGCGGGAAGTGAAAATCAAGCAGAGATGAGTGGCGAACCGCTTAATTTGGCAGAAGAGCAATTCACCGGAATGGTTGAGCTGAATGGCTCCATCAACAGCGTGGATCTGACTGAAGATGTGTTGATTGATACCGATGGTGGTCAGATTATTCTTGAAGGCCGGTCATTATCTTTCGCCGTATCGCAGGGATTCAACGCCCAGATGGGGGATGAGGTGCTGCTGGAAGGATTTTATGAGGGCACAGATTTTGAGATCGTGCAGATCACCAACCTCACCAGCGGTTTGGTAACGACCCTGCGTGAACCGACCGGCCGGCCTCTTTGGGCAGGCGGCGGACATACCTGGTAGTCACATTCTTAATCAAACTGAAGACATTTGCTCTCCCGCGAGATGTTAGCGGGAGAGCTTATTGAGAAAGATTAACACAAAATGTGAAGACAATCTACATAACTTCTAAACAACCTGTTGTTATCCTATCAGGTGGAAAGAAATAGTTTGTAAATATTATTTTATGCAAGGAAATGAATATGACATCTTCTGCAAGTCTAGAAAAAATGAAATTTATTGGATCTAAACGATTCTGGCTGCTGGTGGCGGCTGTCATCATATTGACAGGTGCTGGTGCAGCGTATTTTCTTTTTGGCACAACACCGGAAACAACTGCGTCAGCCGGCGAAGAGCCTGCTCTGCAAACCACGAAAGTGCGCCGAGGTGATTTAAGAGTATCTGCCACTGGCAGCGGTACATTGACCGCAGGCACAGAGGTTGATCTGGCTTTTTCCACTTCCGGGACTGTTGGTACTTTGGCAGTAGATGTCGGAGAGAAAATGGAAGAAGGTCAATTACTGGCGGCGTTGGCGGACCCCAGCCAGTTGCAGGCAAACCTGGCTCAGAAACAATTAACTTATTTAAAGGCCCAACAGGCGCTGGATAGTCTTTATGAAAACACCGGTCTGGCAATGGCTGAGGCGTATCAAGCTGTCGTTGATGCGCAGGCAGCATACGATAAAGCTTTATATGATGCCCAGCGCACGTCGTATGCCCGCTGCAGCGAGGAAGTGAATACAAGCAACGCAGCCTCGTATGAGCGTGCCAAAGAAGAATTGGAACGGTTAAGCGATTGCTGCAACGGTTCTGATGAATGGATTGAGGCAAAAAACGTTTTTGATACTGCTTATGCCAATTGGGTGTACTGTTCAGCTTACACAGAGGATGAAGTTGTGGAATATGATGCTGCTTTGGAAGTGGCAAAAGCCGCTTTGAACCAGGCGCAAAACACTTTAGACATGTTGCAGCAAAACAATGGCATCGATGCAGATCAAGTTGCCCTGGCACAAGCTGAGCTCGAAAAAGCCAAACTGGAATTGCAGGTTGCACAGGAAGAATTGGATGGCGCGACCCTGACGGCTCCCATTTTCGGCACGGTCATCGCGATCGCGGCAGGAGAAGGGGAAGCTGTTACAACCAACACCTTCATCACTTTGGCGGATCTGGAAAATTTACAGGTGGTTGTATATGTCGATGAAACTGATATGGACCAATTACAGGTCGGCCACCCGGCAGAAATCGTATTTGATGCCTTTCCTGACCTGGTTTTCACCGGTGAAGTGATACAGGTGCAGCCAGAGCTGGTGACTTTGGGCGGATATCAATTGGCGACGGGTTTGATCTCCCTGAATATGGATGAAACTAGCTCGGCAAACCGCATGCTGTTGGGTTTGAACGCAACGATTGATGTGATCAGCGGTGATGTACAAAATGCTCTCCTGGTTCCAATTGAAGCCTTGCGGGACCTGGGTGGAGAATACTCTGTCTTTGTGCAAGATGCAAACGGGGAATTAAAGCTGCGCATGGTTGAAGTAGGTTTGATGGATTACACCTATGCTGAGATTCTTGATGGATTGGAAGAAGGCGAAATCGTCTCAACCGGTATTGTGCAAACTAATTAATCGGAATAAGTGAAAATCAATGGAAGGGTTGAGAATGAAAAGCAGCAAGAAAAAACGGATATGGTTGATCTCTGCCTTTGTAATTCTGGTTGTTGGAAGCGCTTTTGCCTGGGTGTTTTTGAAAGTAGATGGTGATACAGAGACCGCAAGTGAGGCAGCGCAGCCACAAACGTCGCGGGTTGTAAGAGGCTCTTTGATCCTTTCGACAAGTGGAACAGGAACACTTGTGGCTGGTGACCAGGTAGATTTGAGCTTTGCCACTGTGGGAACGGTTAGCCAGCTCAATGTTGAGGTAGGCGACCAGGTGATTGCCGGTGATGTGTTAGCTATCCTGGATGATCTGGACGCCTTACAGGTGCAGGTTGAGGAAAAACAATTGGCGCTGGAATCGGCCCAAAAAACAGTACAGGATTTGTACGATAACGTCGATGTCAGTTTGGCACAAGCCCAATTGACGTTGGCGCAAGCTAAAGAAGCGCAGGCAAATGCTGAAAAGAATGTGGTCCAGGCCGGTGCAGGCCGCTGCGATTCAGCTACAACAGAAGCGTATTACTACGAATATATTTATGCACAGCGGGATGTCAATGAATGGGAATCCTATCTGTCAGATGGAACTTCCGGTTATGGAGAGGACTTTATTCTGACGACATTAACCCCTTTGCGCAAAACCCGAGACAAAGCGTACAACAACTGGCAATACTGCCAGGGGTATACCACTTTGGAAGCGGAGACTTCGCAGGCAGTGAAAGAAGTTACTGAAGCAGAATTGGCCCGTGCGCAGGCAGCGTATGATGATCTGCTGGCAGCTTCTGGTTTGGACGCAGATGAATTGGCACTGGCATTAGCCGAGCAGGAAAATGCGTCGTTTCAACTTCAAATCGCCGAAAATGCTTTGAAGGGCGCCGAGGTCATTGCCCCGATGGATGGCACGGTGATCTCCATTTCAGGTTCCGAAGGTGATGCTGTTAGCACAAATACATTTATTACTTTGGCGGATTTGGAGCATCCCAATCTGGAGATTTACATTGATGAAACCGATATGGATTTGTTGCGGGTCAACAGTGAGGTTTCGGTTGTCTTCGATGCCATCCCCGATCGCACATTCATGGGGACGGTCGTACAGGTCAAGCCCATGCTGGTGGAAGTCAATAATTACGATGTTGTTCAAGGCCTGGTGGATTTGAACGATACCCAGACCAGTGCAGGCAGAAACCTGTTGTTGGGGATGCAGGCCGTGGTCGAGGTGGTTGGCGGGGAAGCCGAAAATGTTCTGTTGGTCCCGGTGGATGCTTTATGTGATCTGGTGAACAATCAGGCAACAGTCTGGGTGATGAATGCGGATGGAAGTTTTACAGCTCACAGTGTTGAATTGGGTCTCATGGATTACAGCCAGGCAGAAGTGGTCAGTGGCCTGGCACAAGGGGATATGGTTTCCCTTGAAGATCTTGAATAAGAAAAATACGGAAAAAGGTCATTGCTGAATGACCAGAATAACCGAGGAGACAATGGCATGAAATTAAAACAATTTGGAAATAAGAAATGGTGGATCATTCTGGCGGTCATCATCCTGGTATCCGGTGCAGCTTTCGCAGGCCTGCAATTCAGTCAAAATACGGCTGAAGCAGAGGAAACTGAAAAAGCTCCTTTGCAAACGGCAAAGGTTAGAAAAGGTGAGTTGACGATCTCCACTACGGGGACAGGCACATTAACGGCAGGAAGCGAAGCCAACCTAAAATTTTCTACCTCAGGCACATTGGCAGAATTGCATGTGACTGTAGGAGATCAGATGGAAGCCGGGGATGTGCTGGCGATACTGGATGATATTGAATCGCTGCAAACAGAGTTGTTGACTAAAGAGCTGGCATTGTATGAAGCTCAACAAGTGGTAGACGATCTTCAAGAGAATGCGATTGCTAATCTGGCGGAAGCTCAGTTGACGTTGGCAAAAGCCAAGGATACCTATCAAGACGCGAAAGCCAATGTCAAATTACCGGGTGTGGAGCGCTGTGATGAAGAATCGCTGGCGGCTTATTATGACAATTACATGCTATTGGAAGAACAGCTGCAGGATCTAGGCAGTGGCGGCAGCGACAGTAATTATTATTTGAATGTGATCTACCCGGTTAAAACCGAGCGCGACAAAGCGTATGCAACGTATCTATATTGCGCTGGCTATACGGAATATGAGATTGAAGAATCTCAGGCGAATTTGGCCATTGCTGAAGCGGAAATGAATGGGGCACAATTGTACGTAGAGCTGCTCACAGAAAACTTGGGAATTGATCCGGATGAACTGGCCCTTGCGCAAAATGCTCTGGATAGCGCTCAGGTAGCCTTCAATCAGGCACAAAAACAATTGGATGGCGCTACCCTGGTTGCCCCATTCGATGGAACGGTAATGTTTGTTGCAGGTGCGGTGGGCGATTCAATCGGCACGTCCACTTTCATTACTATTGCTGATCTGGTAAATCCAAAACTGGAGATTTATGTTGATGAGACCGATATGGATAAGATCGCCGCGGGGTATGAAGTGGAGATCGTTTTTGATGCGCTGCCCGATCTGACTTTCAGCGGAACGGTTTCCAGCGTTGAACCGGCGTTGGTATCGGTCAGCAATTACCAGATGGTAAGAGGCTGGGCGGCCATAGATACGATCAGCATGAACAAAGACCTCACCTTGCTCGAAGGGATGGCGGCAACCGTGGAAGTGATCGGCGGCAGTGTTTCGAACGCTTTGCTGGTCCCGGTGGATGCGCTGCGCGATCTTGGAGATGGAGAATATGCAGTGTTTGTGGTCGGTGCTGATGGTCAATTGAAGCTGCGAATGGTAGAAGTTGGTTTGATGGATTACACCTTGGCAGAGATCCAAAGTGGATTGGAAATGGGTGATGAAGTTACAACCGGCATTGTGGAGACAAATTGATGAACGAAAGAATCATTATCGAAACGGTTGATCTGAAGAAGATATATGGAATGGGCGATATTCAGGTGGCAGCTTTAGACGGCCTGAGTATCAAGATTAGGCAAGGTGAGTTTGTGTCTGTGATGGGCCCCAGCGGTTCCGGAAAAAGTACCTTGATGAATATTCTAGGGTGTTTGGACCGGCCAACTGAAGGACAATATATTCTGAATGGCGAGGATATAAGCGGTTTGGATAAGGTGGCGCTGGCTAACATTCGCAACAAGCAGCTTGGCTTTATATTTCAATCCTATAACCTGCTGCCCAGGATGGATGCGCTGGAAAATGTGATCTTGCCCATGGTGTATCAACGCGAGAATAATTTGCCGTCGGAAGAACGGCAGGAAAAAGCGATGGCGGCGCTGGAAAGCGTGGGGCTAACTGACCGCGCTCACCATTTGCCAAAGGAATTGTCCGGCGGTCAGCAGCAGCGGGTGGCCATTGCCCGGGCATTGGTGAACGACCCGGTCTTGATCCTGGCGGATGAACCGACTGGTAACTTGGATACACAGTCCAGTAATGAAATTTTGGAATTGCTTCATGACATGCACGAGCGTGGCCGCACGATCATGATGGTGACCCATGAATCGGAGATTGCTGATCACACCGGACGGGTGATCTATATTCGGGATGGCAAACTTGATGCGGATCGCTTGAATGGCAAGAATGCCAAAAAAATGAAGCAAAAGCTCCGGGAGACAATGGCTGCAACCGTCTCCAAAGGAGGTGAAGCATGAATATCAGGGAAGTTTTGAGAGTTGCCTGGAAAAGTATCTTTTCAAATAAATCGCGGTCGATCCTGACCATGTTGGGTGTCATTATTGGTGTAGCTGCGGTGATCGTGATGATGGCGGTCAGTGCGGGCACAGAAGCTACGATTGCTGAATCAATCAATGGTTTGGGGTCGAACCTGCTCTTTATCAACTCTACCTTGACTCGCGGTGGGATGGGGAAGGATGCGCAACAAGGCGGTCTGGTTTTTGATGATGTAGAAGCCATTCGTGAACAGGTGAATGGCGTGGCCGGGGTGTCTGTGGATCAGAATGCCAGCGACACGATCAAATATGGTAATGTGTCTCTCGAGAGTATTTCGATTGTTGGTACCACGGCTGATTACACGACTGTACGCGATGTTCAAGTCGCTTATGGCCGTTTCTTTACGGATCAGGATATTGACCGCACCACAAAAGTCGTTGTTTTGGGCAGTACAGTGGCCGAAGAATTATTCAGCGAGGAAGATCCCATCGGTCAGAGTGTCACCGTTGGCACCACAAAATTGACCGTTATCGGTGTTTTGGCCGAAAAAGGCCTGGTATCCGGAACTAGTTTTGATGAACAGATCTATCTTCCCATTACGCTGGTCTTTCAAAAGTTCACGCCATCCCAGTTTGCTGCGATGCGGGGAGATCATGTGCGTACCATTTATGTGTCTGTGGATGAAGCGTACGAAATGGATGATGTTATTTTGCAAGTTGAATTGCTTTTGGTGCAGCGCCATGATGTGACAATAGAAACGGCAGATTTCACCATCAAGACTCAGAATGACATTATCGAAACACAAGAGTCAACTACAGAGTCCTTTCGGATGTTGTTAGGCTGGGTGGCCGGTGTTTCCCTGATTGTGGGCGGCATCGGTATTATGAACATTATGCTGGTCAGTGTGACTGAGCGTACTCGGGAGATCGGTTTGCGTCAGGCGCTGGGTGCCCGGCCGATCGATATCCAGGTGCAGTTCCTGACAGAAGCCCTGATGTTGAGTTTGGTAGGTGGATTGTTGGGTGTCATTGTAGGTGTAGGCGGATCATGGTTGTTTGGTGAAGTCGGAGGGATGCGTACGGTGATTGTACCGTTCTCGATCGCACTCTCGTTTACTTCTGCTGCTATGGTAGGTATCTTCTTTGGGTATATTCCCGCCCGCAGAGCAGCACAACTGGATCCAATCGTTGCCCTGCGGCACGATTAATATTGAGAAAACTTTAAAGAAAAGAGAGGAAAAAATGAAACAAAAAATTGTTTTTACCATACTAAGTTTGATACTGGTGGTTTCCCTGGCAGCATGCAGTACGGCTGAAGTTGAATCTGTGCAAACAGCAGAAAATGAGGTTGAAGCTGATGCCTTGGCGGAACCTTCTGAAGCGACAGACCCCAGGTTTTTTGGCGAAGTGCCTTTATCAACTCAACTGCTCCTGGGAACTTTTAAATTGGAAGATACAGATCCGGCAGTGGATGCTGCCCAGGCCAGCGAATTATTGCCGCTGTGGAAGGCAGTAAAAAGCCTGTCTGACAGTGATACCACTTCCTCGGTTGAATTGGATGCGCTGTATCTGCAAATTCAGGAAACGATGACCGATGCCCAATTAGACGTGATTGCAGATTTTGCGTTCGATGGTTCCAGCATGCGCACGATGATGAGTGAATTAGGATTGGGCATCGGTTCTGGTGGCCTTGGCCAGAACGGAGAAGGAGGGCTGTCTGATATGCCCGCCGCTGGTGGTGGGAAGGGACAAGGTATGGGAGACGGCAATCCTTCGCCAGAGCAAATGGCTATGTTTGAAAGCATGACAGATGAAGAACGGGCCACTGCGATCGCTGAGCGGGAGGGTGGCATAAGAAATCGTACGGATACGGTATTACTGGATCCACTGATTGCGCTGTTAGAAGAGCGCGCCAATCAATAAATAGAAAACGTAGTTGAGGAGGGGCTCCTCCCTCTCTCAAAGGGGCACGGCTTGTCTGGCCGTGCCCTGCTTTTCTTTAACACAGATACAGCACAGTGATGTAGTCAAAGCGGACTGTGCCGCCGGTCTGGCAGCGGGCAAAGATTTCTTGCAGTCCTTCCAGCAGAGGCTGGTGTTTGGGGTGGCCGGCTTGCGGGGTGTAGGAAGAGGAAAGCAAACGCCCTTTCAAGCCTTCGTAATCGAAGGTCTGGTAATTGGGGAAAGTGAATTTTTGAAAAGGTCGGGGATGAAAGAACTGGCGAATGCTGGCATCATCCAGATTGGTGCGGCTGACGAGCGTGTAATCCGTCCCCCAGGCTTCCAGCAACTGCGCATAGCTTTCCAGGAAAGGAGACAGATCACGCTGCCAGTTGTTCCATACCAGGGCCATAAAACCATCGGGGCGCAGGATGCGCCGGAATTCTCCTTTGGTCGCCAGGCGGTCAAACCAGTGAAATGCCTGCCCGGCGGTAATGCCGTCCAGGCTGTGGTCGGGCAGGGAGGTGTTCTCGGCCGTGGCGTTTAGCGAAATGAAGCCGGCTTGATTGCTCAGGGTATCCTCAGCCGCCCTGCGCATGGCTGTGTTGGGTTCAATGCCATATACCTTGCAGCCCGTTTCGAGCAACTGGCAGGTCAGGATGCCTGTCCCGGAGCCGATGTCGGCGATCACCTTGTCGGGCGAGAGTCCAGCTTCCTGAACCAGGATTTGGATCACTTCAGGCGGATAAGTGGGTCGGTATTGAATATAGTCGGCAACACGGTGTGTGAACCGTTGAGTTGAATCTTTCATGCTTCCTCCAGCAGAAATTGCAATGCCCGGTTGAGTTGTTGCGACAGGTTCTCAGGGAACCAGTGTCCCATACCGGGGGTGATTTCGAAACGGTGGGGCAGGTGGGCTTGCTCAAAATCCCTGACCATCTCTTGTTGATTGGGCAGCGAAGGATCGTTTTCGCCGGTGAGGATCACGCCTCTCAGATCCATTTCCTGTACATTTTTGAGGAGTTCCGGTTTCAAACTATCTGGGTTTTGCGGACAAAGGGCAATGAATCCGCGAAGGGGCAGCGCCTGGGTCAATGCCAGATCGATGCTCAAGGTGGCTCCTTGCGAAAATCCTCCAACCAGGATTTGATCCAGTTGCACCGGATATTGGTCAGTGATCTCACTGGCCATTTGTTTGATTTCCTGGTGCGCGATCTGATTATCATCCCAGCCAAAATTCTTCAGGTCAACTACCTGCGAGGATTGCAGGTAGGCATGAATGAAATTCTCTTGCAGGCGGGGTGCGTGCCAAAAACGCTGCATGACGTAGATGTTTTCGCAATACCCGTGCAGGCTGAGGAAGAGAGGATAGGACCCGAGAGGGTCATATCCATCAGGGAGTTTGATTACCCACTGCGGTTGGGCGCTTTGCCGGGCAATATTTTGTAGTTTCTGGTTATAGGCCAGCAGTTCCCTGAATTTTGGGTTATCCCCAAGCTGTTGGACGAAGGTTCCCCAGGATGGCAGTCCGAAGAAATAACCCCGTTCCAAACCGGCGGAGAGGAAAGCGATGGCATTCTCTTTATCACCTTTGGCGAGATAGACATAAGCCAGGTCGCGGATCATCTCCGGCAAGTGGTCAGGGAATTGTTCCAGTTCGCTTTTATAGAGTTCGATGAATGCATCGTGCTCCCCGGCACGATACAGTTGTTCGCCGCGTGTTTCCAGGTCTTCATAGGTTTTCCAAGACATGGCGAAGTCCTTTCTCGTCACAGGATGATTATGATTATAACCTCTGGCCTGGTGTGTGCCGTTCTATGCAGAACAGAATTGAGATTGCAATGATGGTTTGAGAGGCGCTTTAATGTTTTATAGTCTTTCGTATTTCTTGCGTGTGGAAAAAGAAAACCCGTCAGGTGATCCATGGATCACCTGACGGGTAGAGGGCTTTACAAAGTCGGGAAATTATCTATTGGAGTTAGCCTTGGTTCCTTGTCCACCTGGGCCTTGCTGCTGGCCTGATTGGCCGGGCATGGGGGTTTTGGTCCTCACCGGATTCTGACCGCCGGATTGCTGACCAGAGGCATCAGGATTGGGATTTGGCCCACCGGGGATCTGTTCTTCCTGATAGCCATTGGCGTCCAGGTTACCTGATCCTTCAGGTTGGTCAGTGCGCAGGCGATCGCGATCTTGCGGTTGCAATGCATCTTCTGGCAGGGTTCCATCTTCCAGCGGTGTTTGATCGATCTGATGGATCTTTTGCTCGAGCATGTCATGGGTGCGCAGCATTTGGGCATCTTCCGGGGCATTGGTCAAAAGCATTTGCTGAGCCATCAAAGCTTGCCGGATCTGTTCGCGGGTTTGTAGTGGATCGTCCACCTGGTCACACAATTGTGTGGCAAGTTCCAGATGTGTCTGGAGTTGAGTCATGAGCGGTTCCGGGATGTCTGTTCCTTCCTCTGTCAGGGCCAGCATTTCTTCAATGCGCCGGTCGGCAAACTCAAGCAGCAGATCAACATCTTTGTCGGGGGAGGCGGCTAGTTCCAGACGGGCGTTTTCACTCCAGGTTTTGATTGGGTAGAGCAAGTCATCCGGCATACTGGATTGGGCTGCATAAACTGTTCCGGCGCCAGCGCCTCCAAATAAGGTTGTCAGGATGAGCAGGGCAGAAATCACTTGTGTTAACACGGGTACACCTTCCTTTCTAAACGGTAAAGTTGATTGGATTTTTTCCATCCACTTACTATGACGCCGTTTAGCGGCAGGGGTTACGCTGTGTTTTAAATTACGTGCCTCGGCAAGAAACAGGTTGCGCCCGCGCAGCGCGGCGTTGGCATCCCGTGCGGGAATCTCCTGCAAAACGTCGAGGGATTTCCTGAGTTCTGCATCCAACGCCGGTTGATCTTTTTTTGTGTTCATTCGTCTTCCTCCTGGGCTGTCAGGTATTTTCGCAATGTGGTGGTGGCCCGGTGTTGTATGGCTTTGACAGCCCCTGGCGAGCGTTTTAAGCTTGCTGCCACTTCCTGCACTTCCCAGCCTTCCAGATATCGTAATATGATGACCTGACGCTGTGTTGCTGGCAATATTCTCAATGCGGCACGGATACGTTCCTGGCGAATGTTCTTTTCTGCGGTTTCCAGAGGATCATTTGCATCAGCCACGGCCAGTTCTTCATCCAGTTCCAATGGCGGTGGCGGCTGGCGGCGGTACTGGTCAGTGATCCAGTTGTGAGCGATGCGGTAGATGTAGGCTTTCAAGTGGTCCTTTGGGCCCTTTCCTTTATGCAGCGCTTGCAGCAGGCGGCTGAAAGTTTCGGAAACGCAGTCTTCTGCCTGAACAGTATCTCCTAACAGGCGCATTGCATAGCGGAATATTCCGGGACTGAACTGGTCATATATTTCAGCCAGTGCCCGCGTATCCAGTTGGTGTACACGGCGAAGAAGGTCTGTTTCTGTTAAATTCATGTTCATTTAATACGACGCCAAAATCAGGAATAAGATACGAAGAGTTTTCTATTTTAAGTATAATAGCTATTGGACACCAATCTGTTGCACTTTGTACTTGAATCTAAGGGTCGAAAGGCAGCAACTTTTTGGGTATATAATTACATAAACAATATATCTTCTTGACCGACATCAATGTCGAAGAAGAACAAGTGTGTGGAGCCAGATACTGCGTCTTTGCAGGTTTTGCTGGGTGCATATTGCGGTTCCCGATTCGTTGGAGATCACATCAGTTTTATAGAATAACAAAGTGTTTATCAATGTCCATATTGGCGCTGATCTCCGTGCTTCCATTTGGAGATAATTACAAAGGACAATAACGTGACAATGAATACAGACTCTCCCAAAAAGCACTCTTTTTACCAGCGTGCCGCATAACTTGTTGTAAAAAAACAGGTGATCCCTTTGAACAAAAAAACAACTACGCTAGGTCGTCAATTAGAGAATGATATTGTTTTTCATGAAGCGCTTTTATCACGCAACCATGCTGAAATCGTGCTTGAAGGCAACCAGTATGTGCTTTATGACAAGGGATCAACAGGAGGGACATACGTTAATGGCAGAAAAATAGATCATTGTCTACTTAATTCGGGAGATTTGATCTCGCTGGCAAATATCCAAATTATGTTTATAAATGACAACTCTACTCTTGTAGACAGGTCTCTTGGTGTGACCCATGGGTTGGGGAATTTACACGATGAACAATAGTCCAACTATACTTATTGTTGATGATGATCCAGCAATCCTGATGGGGTTGACGGTGAAAATCAAACGTCATGGGTATCAGGTAATTACGGCAAAGGATGGGAATGAAGGGGTGCAACAAGTTAAAGAGAATAAGCCTGATTTAGTCCTGTCGGATGTTATGATGCCCTTTCTTGACGGGTTTGAAATGCGTAGAATAATACGTCAGGATAAAAGGCTTGCATCCATTCCTTTTATCTTTCTTACTGCTCGCACAGAGATACAGGATCGTTTGAGAGGCTTCAAAGAGGGCGCAGATGATTATATTGTAAAACCATTTGAGATTAAGGAACTGCTTGCACGTATTGATGCGGTGTTACAGCGCGTGGCTCTTGAACAAGCCTATGGCCGCGAGCAAATGAGAGAACAAGCTCAGAAAGAAATGGAGCAACTAAAATACGAAATTCTTCAAAACTTCCATCATGAATTACGTACCCCTCTCACAAATATTCTCTTGCCGTTGGAATTAGTAGTCAGTGAAAAGGTAGATGATCCTGAAGAACAAATACGTTTTATCCGAATGGCGCTCTCCAACGTAAATCGATTGGACTCCCTCACGACTGACCTGATTTTACTTTCCAATATTGATCAGGGAAACCTCAACCGCGTAAGACAGCCGCTTGATATTGAGACGCAACTTCTCAGTCCTATTCGAAAATGTTTGGAAAGATACCAAACAAAGAAATTGGATTTTATTTCAGAGATAGTATCTCAAGGGGAGATATTTGTGCCTCGTCGGGAATTTACCCACGCAGTATTGCATCTTGTAGATAATGCGTTTAAGTTCAGCCCAGACAAAGGAAAAGTAAAATTGACAATAAAAATCCTTGAAGAAGGTCTAAGCGTTACAGTGCAGGATGATGGTTCGGGGATTCCACCCGAATTGCGAGAAAAAGTCTTTGAGCGTTTTTATCAGATGAGCCAAGGGTCTACAAGAAAAAATGAAGGTCTCGGTGTTGGCCTGACAATTGCTCGCGCGATTTTCGAAGCCAACGGCGGGTATGTGAAATTTATTGACAGTTCACACGGATGTTGTGTGCAGGCTATGTTGCCTGATTGAGGTTTTATGGATGAGAAAACCATTCCTGTAAGTCAGTTTTTTAGCAGACAAAAGAGACCGGCTGTTGAGTTGCCCAAATTAAATCAAGGTTGGGATGACAATTTATCATACCGTGCTTTATTTGAGCAAACGGGGGAATGTATTTTTATTATCAGCCTTGATTTTCGTTATATCACCGTCAACCAACAAGCGCTAGACTTGTTAGGGTATGAAGAGCAAGAACTTGCAAATAAACCTGTCAACGAGGTGGTGTCACAAGGTGCGTTGCTCGATAATGAAACACCTGATATTCATCGCTCACAACTTCAAGAGCGAATTTTGAAATGTAAAGATGGTTCGACTGTACCTGTAGAAATCAGTACAACAATTATCTATGATGATAACGAACCGGTCTATATCCAAAGTATTGCCCGCGACATCTCTAGCAGGAAAAACACAGAGCGCATATTGAAACGAAACGCTCTTATTCTCTCTACAATCAGCAAGGCAACCGAGAAATTATTACAGTCCTCAGATATTGATACAAAAATCCCTTCTGTACTGGAATCTTTGGGACGTGTAATGAATATATCTTGCGCCACCATTTTTACAGTAGACACCTTTTCAGAATCCACAACAATCCAAATTCATTATATCTGGGAAAGTTGGAACTCTCAAAATGTGGACATATCACAAATCATTGAAGCAAATATCCCGCAAATATTAGATTCGAGTCCTCACAGTTCCTTTGTTGTCAAAGCGGAAGGGCAAAGCAATACTTCTTTGAATTTATCATTCATATCCATTCCTGTTGATGGCGCGTTGGGTGCGAGAGGATATGTTGGCTTTTTTGATGATAAAAAAATGACGTGGTCACGATCTGAAATGGATGCAATTCAAACTGCGGTAAATCTGATCAGTGCAGTACTACAGCGCAAGCACTATGAAGAAACAATTCGATTGAGCGAAGCCAGAAATCGAATATTGGTGGATGCTTTGCCTGATCTAATAATTCGCATTGATATCAACAGGAATATTTTGGATTACAGTGCAAACCCAGAGCATCCCTTCTTTATCGACCGTGATCTGGTATATGGAAGGAAGCTGAAAAACACCTTTCCAGAGGAGCTAGTTTCTCGGATTATTGGAGAAGAGAATCAAGATGCTTTTGTCTCACCCCACAAGATTGATGAGTTTCGGTTGCCATATGCGAATGGCGTTTATGCGGCCCAGCTCTCTCCCATTTGCTCAGATGAAGCTTTAATCGTCATTCGGGATGTTACCGACCAGGTGAAATTGAACGAGATGAAATCAGATTTCATCAATCGTGCTTCTCATGAACTGCGAACCCCATTGACCGCAGCGATGCTTATGGTGGAACTCATTCAAGATGGCGGAACGCCAGAGGAACTGGAGACATATTGGCGCACCCTGAAAACTGAATTAAATCGCCAGAAATCTTTGATCGACCGTTTATTAACCGCCGGACGACTGGAGAGCGGTATGATGAAAATTGAAGCTAGAGTGATGGATCTGATGCCAGCGTTGAGAGAATCGATGCAATCCCTACAGCCTATTATTGCCAAGCGTCACATTTCATTGCATCTGACTAATAAGCAGGAAATCTATCAGGTATTGGGTGATAAAAGTGCCTTGCAGCAGGTTTTTGTTAATTTATTCAATAATGCTGCCAAGTTTTCTCCCGAGGGAAGCCAGGTAGAAGTCAATATTTCGCAGAGTGATACTCATGTGAATGTTGCTATTATAGACAAAGGCGTTGGAATTCCGCAAGAGGATATTCCATATCTGTTCAAGCGTTTTTTTCGTGCAAGAAATGTTACCGTTGCTGAAATTCCGGGGAGCGGCATTGGTCTCTATATTGTGAATTCAATTGTAAAAGAATTAGGCGGGGAGATTTCTGTTGAAAGCATTCCCAATAGAGGAACAACATTTACTGTCCACTTGAAGTGTGCAGAAACAATGGAGTAGCATGTTGTCAATATACACACGTAAATGTGCCAGAGATCTTCGGCAGCGATGCGCCACTTTCCGACAAGAGAAAAGCCCACAAAACAGGTCATTGGACTTTGGACAATCCGCAATTGCAAGGTTGTCGCCAAAAGCGTAAAATGAGCCGAAAAAGCCACAAAATGTCGCAAAAACCTCGTAAAAACGGTTCCAAAGCAACTTTTTCCGTGGATAGCAG
>JAIOTF010000077.1 GCA_021107195.1 Anaerolineaceae bacterium
AAAACCAAACGTGCCCCGAAGCACCTGCTCAATCTCATCGGCAAATCCCTCCGGTTGCCCCATTTGTCGGTAGGTATGTACGAGGTATTGGACAAATGTGGACCATTCAGGGCGACTGTAAACAATAGCTTCCAAATCACTCATGAGATCGCCTGCTTCGCAAGCCAACGTTATTAGGGCATGCCCACGGTCAGGAAATACAATGCGGCCTGGCGACGATTTTCCGCTGCCCCAGCGTCTACAAAGGCATCCAATTGAGCGCAAAGGCCTTCATCCAGACGGACCATCACACATCCCAGCATATCTCCGGCCGCCTGGCGCAGCGTTTGATACGCACCCAGCAGATCATCGCGCAAGACCGACCCGCCCGAGTTGTTCTCTACGTTCTCATTCTTTACGTCCATACTCTTCACCCATCCAATCTATTCGGCTTCATGGTCTTGAATGGTCTGGCGCAATTGGGCACGCAGCGTTTCAATCTGGTCGGTGATCTCACTGATCTTGCCGAACAATTCCTGGTTAGCACGAATGCCTTCGCTGATCAGGTACGCGGCGCTTTCCGAACGACTCTTGGTCACATCCGCCTCTACCAGCATATCCAGATGGTGCAAAGCGTCATCATTGATACGCACCATGACCACATTGCTCCGGCTCTGCAAGGCCTCACCCACCACCTGCCCGATATTCTCTACCTGTTTCCAGGCATCCTTAAGCGAACCGCTGCGCTTGGCAGCGGCATCGGAAACCGACTCTGACGGTTCTTCCTCCACATCCACCGGCAATTCTTCCGCCTCTACAACTTCTTCTATTTTTTCTTTTTCAATCGATTTTGTCATATCCTTACTCCATTGTTACTTACGTGTAATTCAATTACCTGTAATATAATATCGTGAAACACGTAAGCTGTCAAGCCCCTTTATTAAACACCCCACCCGCAGGTGCGCCGTTCCTGCGGGTGGGGTTTAGGAGGATAAGATGGAGAATCCTATGAAAGATGTAGATCAAGGCCTTCACATGTCCTGTTGTGTAATGGGCTGCGATGTTACCAATAATGATGGGCTTGATTGAGACTTGTGTTTTCTTGTTCGATGTCTCCAGTCATAGAATAACAGATTCTTCATCAGGATGCGGTAAATTTTCTGTTAATTTCTTTTTAATCAATTCTCTCGGTTACCAATCCTCTTTCCTCAAATTGATGTTAAAATTGTACTTAACTCGGCGGCCGGTAGAACAGCCGTCTTTTTTGGAGGATACATGAACATTCTTGTAGCAGGCGGTGCTGGCTATATCGGCAGCGTTACAACCCGGCAACTTCTGGATGCTGGGCATCAGGTCACAGTGTACGACAGCCTGGTGAAAGGCTATGCAGCCGCCATCCCCGATCGTGCAAACTTCATTCAAGGTGATATCCTCGACAGTGCAGCCCTGGGGCACGTATTAAGCATCGAGGCTTACGATGCCATTCTGCACTTTGCCGCCTTTATCGAAGCAGGCGAATCCATGACCGACCCGGGTAAATTCTTTCGCAACAACGTTACCGGCAGCATCAATCTGATCGAAGCGGCCGCGGCACATGCTGTCCCCCGCTTTGTGTTCTCCTCAAGCGCCGGGGTGTATGCCAGCAAAAATTCCCCTCTGGTTGAATCCGATCCCATTGGGCCCGCCAGCGTATACGGCCAAACCAAGTGTATGGTAGAAGAAACCCTCGAATGGTATCACCGTGTGAAAGGCCTGCGCTTTGCGGCACTGCGTTATTTCAATGCCGCCGGAGCCACCCCGCCAGCGCGCGGTGAAGCCCACCGCCCCGAATCTCACCTGATTCCATTGGTTCTGCAAGTCGCATTAGGCCAACGAGAGAATATCGCCATCTTTGGAGATGATTATCCTACCCCGGATGGCACATGCATCCGCGATTACATCCATATCACCGATTTAGCTGCCGCCCATCTGCTGGCGCTGAAAGCACTTGACGAACGTCCGCGCATGGTTTACAACCTGGGAAATAGCACAGGTTATTCTGTCAAGGAAGTGATCGAAACAGCACGCCAGGTGACCGGGCATGAAATCCCGGCGGTAAGCAAACCGCGTCGCCCGGGCGATGCCGCCATTCTTGTCGGTGATACCTCTCAAATCCGCCGCGACCTGGGATGGATCCCCCAAACGCCGGACCTGAAGACAATCATCTCCAGCGCATGGGAATGGCACCACACGCATCCGCGCGGCTATAATGCATAATTTTGGTTAGCGCATTCAATCAGTCACGCAAACACCGACCAAGGATCCCATGTACAATCTATAAAAGCACAGTCATACCGCCAAAGCTTTTTGGGCAAAGGATAATTTCATGACCACCAAAACTTTTCTGGAACGATTACAAACCGGTGAGATCCTCGTTTCCGATGGCGCCACCGGAACCAACCTGCAAAAACGCGGCTTGCCGCACGGGGTTACTGCCGAACAATGGATGCTGGATCAACCCAACCAAATCGAGCGCTTATACCGAGATTTCATTCAGGCAGGTTCCGACATCATCCTGACCTGTACCTTCGGCGGTTCATCCGTCCGCCTTGAACACACGGGTATGACCGGCAAAACGGCTGAAGTCAACCAGCAGGCATCCCTGCTGGCCCGCAAAGCGGCCGAAGGCACCAATGTGCTGATCGCCGGCTCGATCGGCCCCAGTGGTCAAATGCTTAAACCCCTTGGCCCGCTGGCAATTGATGATGCCATCAAATCATTTGCTGAACAAGCCAAGGCCCTCGAAGAAGGCGGCGTGGATCTCCTGGTGATAGAAACACAGTTCGACATCACGGAAGCCAGTTCGGCCATCCAGGGTGCACAATCGGTCACCAAGCTGCCAATCGTCTGTTCCTTCAGCTATGATCGCGGCACACGTACCATGATGGGGGTCAAACCCGCCCAAATGGCGAAGGCCATCGCCCCGTTAGGCGTTGTTGCCCTGGGCGTCAACTGCGGCCGCAGTCTGGAAGAAAACCTGATTGTGCTGCAGGAATTAAAACAAAACACTGACCTGCCCATCTGGTTCAAGCCGAATGCCGGCATGCCCGAACTGGACGAAAACGACAACCCCGCCTACAGCGTCAACCCAGCCCAGATGGGTAGAAATGTACCGTTATGGATTGAAACGGGCGCACGCATCATTGGCGGCTGCTGCGGCAACAGCCCGGAACATGTCCAGGCTATCGCCGAGGCCGTGAAGGCATATAAGGCCAGTTAATTGGCAATCACAGGGAAAAGAAGCGAGGCGTGGGCAAATGCCCACGCCTTTTTGTTATAAAGACCGGTCACTGCACTTGATGTCGAAGTGAGCGGGACTATCCATCTGTCATCAGCGGGATACTAAACCCGAATAATGTGCCCTGATTGCGTTCACTCTCCACCCAAATCTTTCCCCCATGCGCCTCAACAAGACTGCGCGCAATCGATAATCCCAAACCCGATCCACCAGAACTGCGGGCACGGGCACTGTCTGCGCGGTATAACCGATCAAAGATATGCGGGAGATGGACATCGTCGATTCCTTCACCATCATCGCATATCGTGACCACCGCCTGATCCTGTTCCTGGCGAAGACTAACCGTGACCAACCCTCCAACCGGCGTGTGACGAATAGCATTGGATAGCAAATTGATCAACACCTGCGCAAGACGACGATCATCTGCATTAACGAGCAGCAAGGATGGTCCTGTATTCGTCACCAGATGAATTTCCTTCTCCATCGCAGGGCTTTGAAAACGATTTGTCACGCCCTTTACCAGTTCCACAAGATCAACAGGATGATTGTTCATTTCGAGCTCACCAGCATCCATCAAGGACAGGGTGCGCAAATCATCCACCAGATGCTTAAGGTGTACTACTTCTATCTGCAATCCTTTTACCACATCAGGGGTCGGATCAGAGAGACCGTCTTCTATGCTCTCCAATTCAATTTGCAAAACCGACAGCGGCGTACGCAATTCATGCGCCAGGTCGGCCATTGAACGATGGCGCAGGTCGCGCTGGTTTTCCAGTTCTGCAGCCATAGTATTAAATGAGTTGGCCAACTCCACGATTTCATCTGCTCCACTGGGGGGTACCCTTTGGCTGTAATCCCCTGCGGCTACCTTCTGCGAAGCCAATGCCAATGCCTGTACTGGGGCCACGGTCCTTTGCGCCAGAAAAGAAGCAACAATAATGGCAATCAGAGAACCGAGAATCGTCACCCCAATGATCGTCAGGTTTACCTGACGTAAAAACCGATTCTGCAATGAAGTTAAAGCCCCGATAGCTGAGGCAGGCACCAATGTGCCAACGCGCTGGCCGCGCACAAACAAGGGCACCCCTTTAGGTAACTGTCTCTGAAGATTTATAATCTCAGGTTCTTCCGGGTGCGTATCAACAACAACCCGTCCACCAGCATCTACCAGAATCAGCCGCTCTTCGCCGGCCGAGATACGCCAATCCAGACGATTTTGGACATCCTCAGGAAGCTTACTCAGAACAGGCCTGTCCTGCGAAAAAGATGGCGGTCCTTCATCCGGTTCGCCGCCCCTGGCTTCCAGGAATAAGGTTCTTATGCCTTCCCAACTACCATTCCGCTCGTAGTAACGTTCCAGCAGCGGTGCGATCCTTTGAGCCAGGAGCGTTCCGGTTGTGGCCGAAAGCGCATTAAACCGCGCATTGATCACACGGTTTGCCGCCTTGGCAATCACCATATTGGTACCGGCAATCACGATCAGGAAAGCCAGGATCAAACGCGAACGCAAGGACATACTCAAGTCTCCGGCTCTTCCAGAAAGCGATATCCTATCCCAAACACAGTAAGAATATGCGTTGGGTGGGCAGGGTCTGGTTCAATCTTGCGGCGCAGGTTATGGATATGCACATCCACGGTGCGCTCAACGCCTTCATAGAAACCCAGATCAGCTGCCTGAAGCAACTGCGCCCGGCTGCAAACCTTACGGTGATGACGCACGAGATGCAGCAGCAAATTGAATTCTGTAGGGGTCAATTTTTCCACTCTGTCCCCAACCATACAGTGATGTGCCCCTACATCAAACTTCACCTGTCCAAATTCATAGACCTCGGCCGTCTGTCCAGCGGCTGCTTGCGAACGACGCAGCACTGCCCGTGCACGAGCCACCAGCTCGCGCGGGCTGAAAGGCTTGGTCACGTAATCATCTGCACCGAGTTCTAGCCCAATCAGTTTATCTGTCTCTTCAACGCGGGCGGTCAACATGATCACCGGCACATCCGAATCGCGCCGCAGTGCCCGGCAGACATCCAACCCGTCCATGCCGGGCAGCATCAGGTCCAATACGATCAAGTCGGGTTTTTCCGTACGAGCCAGGCTCAAACCGATTAGTCCATCATACGCACCCAGTACCTGAAACCCCGCCTGCTCAAAATATTTTTGCACACCACGCACAATGCGCTGCTCATCATCAATAATCAATATTTTTTGCATGTTTTGAGTATACAGTCTTTAATTTCATAGAAAGATATTGAATTAATTAACAAGGATAAACCTTAATGGGCAAACTGCAATGCCCTCTATCCCATTGCGAAATGCATCAGGGATTGCTTTTCTGATAATGTTGTATGAGCCGTTCAAATCAGCATGGATCAATCGCCCATTTGACGCTCTGAAAAGACCTCGTTTGACTCTGCGCCCCAAATATTTCTTATGATGCTTGATGGCTTCCAAGTCCAGGAAGGAACATTTTGAGGTGTGAGATTCTTCTTGAAGAATCACCTG
>JAIOTF010000340.1 GCA_021107195.1 Anaerolineaceae bacterium
CTGTCCTTCGAGCAAAGGATAGATGGTCTTGAAAACGAACAATCCCTGAGAAGTTTTAAACTGACCTGACTCGTCAGACTTGATCCTTTCCCACGCTTCAGGATAGGTGTTCCCGAAGGTGCGGTCTTCTCGGTCTTCGTACATGAACCCCCACTCATCTTCGGGGTTCGGGCCTGCAAGCCAATAGCCGTCGGCGTTGAGCAGCATGGCCTGGCTGCCGTTCGAGGTGTTTGCCTGACTGGAGAAGCGCTCGATCAGCTTCGCCCCAAAGTAGTTGAACAGCACGATGCCGCGCTTGTTCCCATGTTGGTCGAAAACGGGCGTGGCAAAGCGGAGCGTCGGCTTGAGCGGCTGCTCGATCTCACCATGCTCGATGTTCAAATCAAGGGGGGAGACAAAAACCTCACCCTGATTTAGCTTGAAAGCATCGTCGAAGTAGTAGCGGCCTTCCTTGTTTTGTAGTTCCTCTTGCGGGACAATGGCGGGAAGACCGTTGTTGAAATTCACCCTGGCGATTTCCATCCCGTTTTCATCGATCAGGCGTATCTGGCCGTAACTCTCCCAGTATGTTGAGGCGGTCAGATACTCGGCGGTCAGCTCCGCAAGAACCTCCGGAACAAGGATGCCGCCATCGTCCCACAAGTCCGCCATCTCACTTTGATGCGCGAGAAGCGCCAGGTCAGAGGAAATATGCTGGATATCGCTATTTATGGTTGCAGCCTGCATGTCAACGGTACGCCACTCCTCCGCCTGAGCCTCTTTCAGTTCGGCGCGTTCGCTGATCACAAGAATTACCGCAGTAAAGATAATCATCAAAGCGAAAATTGGGAGAGTCATCAACAGCGTGTTTCTGGTAATCTTGCGTTGATCCGACATCTTCATTTGTCTGTCACTGCTGTGGAATGTTTGCGCTTCTCCACTCATACTTTTCTCCTCGTTCCTCGTCGAAATGATATGCCTGGTTTCACTAAATTTAATGACATTGACCGAACACTGAATACTGAATACTGAATACTGCTCACAGATCCCAGCCGTTATCCAGCGGCAGGTCGAGGTAGAAACGCGTTAATTGATTCTCCACACTTTCGAAGGTCAGTTCGCCGTGATGATCCTGGACAATGCCGAGGCTGATCGAAAGACCTAATCCAGTGCCGATAGCGCGATCTTTAGTGGTATAGAAGGGGTCGAAGATGCGTTCCCTGATTTCAGCGGGAATGCCCGCACCGTGGTCTTCGACAGTTGTGCGCAGCCAGCGCCGGCCCTCTTTCTCAAAGGGGCGCACCGTCAACGTGACAACCTTGTCCGGGTCGTATTCCGGATAGCGTTGATTGAGCGCGTCACGGGCATTGGTGAGCAGGTTCATCAGTACCTGTTGAATTTGCTGGCTGCGACATTTGATTTCAGGCAGGTCGTCGGGCACATCCACTTGCAACGTGATCTGATCGCGTTTGATGACCATGCGGATCAGAGGGAGTGTGTGATTGACGATGTCGGTCATTCGGGCGGGGCTGTGGGTTTGCTTTTCCTGCCGGGAGAAGGTCAGCAGGTTGCGCACGATCTCGGCCACGCGCTCAGTTTCTTCGATGATCCCAGCGGAAAACTCGCGCAGCCGGCTCTCTGCCGGGTCAAGGCGGTCATAGATAAGTTGAGCATAGTTCATGATGCCCATGATCGGGTTGTTGATCTCGTGGGCCACGCCGCTGGCCAGTGTGCCAATCGATTCGAGTTTCTGCTGCTGGCGGAGATGCGCTTCCATCTGGAGTTTTTCTTCTTCCGCCCGCACCCGCTCGGTAATATCGCGGCCAATTGCCTGATATTCGGCGATCTCCCCACTATTATCAAAAATAGCCTGGTCTAACCATTCAAACCAGCGAAATTCCCCTCTACTGTTCATGTTTTTAGCCACATTGGTGGCAGTGGGGTTTTCTGCGCTCAAGCGCGTGATATGCTCCCGAACAGTTTCCTGTTCTTCACTGGGTATCTTGTCAAAGTGGCTTGTGCCCACAATCTCACCGGATGGTTTGCCATAGAATTGGCAATATGCATCGTTGACCAGCGTGATTGTTCCGTTGCTGTCAGGCAAATAATGGTAAATCAGATCTCGCTGCGACTGGATTGCGGAGCGGTATTTCTCTTCGCTCACCCGCAGCGCCTCCTCCGCCTGTTTACGCTCAGTGATGTCGCGGGTGATGCCCAATACATATTTTTGAACAACACCTTCTCTAATTGGCGAGGTCACCAACTCCACGGGGATCGTATGGCCATCTTTGTGGCGCAGAGATATTTCTTGCGTGCCGCCCTCTGTCCACATATGCGAGCGCACATCGGGAGGTGGTATTTCACTTTCTAACCGCAGGTTAACCGCTGCCATCTGCTGAAGTTCGGTTAGTGAGTAACCAAACATTTTTGTCGTAGCCAGGTTTGCATCCTGGTACTCACCCTTCATGTTGATAATAAAGATGGCATCTTGAGAAGCCTCGAACAGATTGCGGTAGCGTGATGTGCTTATTGCGGCTGTTGCGCTAAAATTTTGAGCAAAATGGACAGCTATTATCGTTATGAAAGAAAATAACAAGCTAAAGATGAGCGTTTTATGAGCATTTGCAATTCCGGAATCAAGTAATTCAGGTGTAGGCGCAAAAGTTAAATTCAAAACGGTTGTGTTTTCAAAAGTGATTATCTTTCTGATAACAAACCCTTCCTGAGGGGGGGACCAGTTTTCACTTTCAAAAATTGTTGTCTCTTCATCCGAAAGTTGGAGCATATAGTCATTATTTATTTCACTGAGTACCGGTGAAATAAATGCATCAATAGCGATTGTTCCGAGAATAAACCCATTAAATTCTTTACCGTTATGGATTGGCACCCACAAATTAATATCTGACGGATCCCCGTTAACTTCACTAGCTCTTTGATTCATGTAGGGCAGATTATCCTGAAGCGGCACAATCTGACGAATGTGAAAGGTTTCATCAACCAGGGCAATATTTTTTATACCTACAAAAGCATCAATATAAAATGCTGCATCTTTTGCCCATTCACCAGTATCTGCCTCGTCACGAGGCACGCCTCGGGATGCCAACCGATCAAGCGCCTCATATATGCTGTTATATCTAATTTCTGTTTCACTAGAATAAGATCTCGCTTTTGCTTCCGTGCTTGAGACGATTTGAGATAAGTTTCTTATTTCTTGAGATTTCCACAAGAAAACAGAGATAGCAGCCAAACAAGTTCCAAGTAAAGCCAGAAATACGTTGGTAGAAAAGAAACTTTTATTTGATTTGGGATGCTTGCTTTTAAAATTTATCATCAACCAATGTACCTTTTGAACAGAACAATCATGTTTAGATTTCAGGATAACAAGTGCATTGCACTTTTGTTAATATGCGCCTCTTGATTTCAGTTATTTTGTTTTTCCCAGGCAGCATTCCAGATTTCCTCCAGGGTTTTGTAACCTCTTTTCTCTAATTCTGTTAGATATTCATCCCAATATTTGTCGATACTCAGATCACCAGTAACAAAATCCTGGCTTGTTTCAGCCACATAGGGGGCAATTTTCTCATCAACAATGCGGATGGCTTCAATAGCATTCGAATCCAATTTTAGCTGAGGGGCCATCTCGGCGGTATCTCCGGCCTTGAGAGAAATTTCCAGGAAAGTGACTGTTTCGGGCGGTTTTTTATAATCCTCGAACTCCTCGTTTTCATTGAGATCAAATAGGGTGTTGAGACCATATTCCTCCGTTATATCAAGCGTCCCTTCCGGGTTTTTGGGCGTTTTGATATTGGGAAGAAAAGCTTTGCCATTGGGTGTATTTTCAAAAGTTGTACCCTCAACGCCCCATGAGGTTAAGGTC
>JAIOTF010000386.1 GCA_021107195.1 Anaerolineaceae bacterium
TACGCCATTTCCCATCTCCTTCTCTTCCTTAATAAGTACTCTTGTGATATACACATCTAAACGGCACAAGCCGTTTCACGAATTATCTTCATCTTACAAAGTCTATCTTGATTAGTCAACAGATATGCGGTAAATAAGGTATTCCGTATACATTAATACGGACACCCTAATATCAGCCAGTGTTATACTTATTTCCTGAAAAAATCCGCTGTTCAACCCGACGCTCTGGAGCATTTTGTATGACAGAATTGTGGCTCGTCCGCCATGGCCAAACGGATTGGAATGTAGTCAGACGATTTCAAGGCAATTCAGACACCCTGCTGAACGACACCGGCATCGCCCAGGCGCAGACCCTGGCTGCCACCCTAGACGGGCAATCCTTTGCCGCCCTGTATGCCAGCCCCTTGCAGCGCGCTTTTCAGACTGCCGAAGTGCTGGCGGAGCGGCTGCAGCTATCCATCCAGGTTGATAACGATCTGGTGGAAGCCTGCCACGGTGATTGGGAAGGCATGTTGTGGACGGACATCAAAGTCCAGTATCCGGAACTGATCGCGCAACGCAGCCTTGACCCCGTGAATACACGCCCGCCGGGGGATGGCGAAAATGTGGTCGAGGTAGCCAAACGCATGACAGCCGCTGCCACACGCATCGCACAGCGCCACCCGCAGGAGAAAGTGCTGATCGCATCGCACGGCCTGTCTCTGGCAGCCCTCATCTGCTGCGCGCGCGGTGTCAGCCTGCACAAGATATTCGACCATATTCCCAAAAACACGCAGGTCGAGAAGATACACTGGGATACAACAATCCCTTGCCCGGGAATTAACGCATGAGTCCCTGTAAATGCTCTGATCCCTATGCGCTGCTGATACTGCTCTACGGTCCCGAACGAGGCAAGGCAGCAGGGGAAATCCTGCGCCAACTGCTGCCTGAACCTGCCGCGCCCGCCACTGGTGACCTGAACGAAAGCAGCATGATCCTGCCGACCGCCTCTGGCCTGGGGCAGCAGAGCATTATGATGAAGGACATTGAACTCAACCATACCGGGCTCGATCACCCCTGGTTTCAGGGATTCCTGCAGGGCGACCCTGCTTATGACGATTTCTATCTCTGTCCGCCCGCCGATGCCGACCTTTCGGGGGTTTTCCGCCCAGTCGGCACGCCGCTGCGTTCCAGGATCGAAGACAAAACGGTGTGGACCACATTTTCCCCCGACCAGCCTGACCTGAACTATCAAAACCCGGCCGTCATGTTGAAAGTGATCGATACCCTGCTGACGGCACTGCGTACAGGCATCCGCCTGCTGCGGCTGCAGCATATTGCCTATCTGTGGAAAGAGGCGGGCACAAGCTGCCTGCACTTGCCGCAAGACCTGCTGATCCTGAGCCTGATCCGGGCTGCGCTGCAAATAGCCGCCCCGGACGTGCGTCTGGTGGTCAAAGTGGGAAGCCCCTGGGAACAGCGGCCGGCTTATTTTGGTAATGGGCTGAATGCCGCCCACCTGATCGAAACGAACGAACTACCGCTATTATTACTGGATGCCTTCGCACGCCAGAAAAGCGACGTCCTGCAAACCTGGGCCAGTGGACTTGCGTTGCCGACGTTGGACATCACCTTCTTCCATTGCCTTTCCTGGCCGGACGCAGCGGCAGGACGCCTGGCAGCAAACTTCCTCAACCAAAGCCAGCTCGACGCGTTGCAAACGGCTCTTGCCTCCACTCCCTCCGAGAACAAGCCGCCTTCTTTCCTGGCGGCCCTCAAACAGTCTGGCAAGAAGCTCACGCCAGAGCTGGAACTGCGCCGCAGTCTGGCAGCCCACGCCATCCTGCTGGCGTTGACCGGCCTGCCGGCGGTAGAAGCGGAGAGTCTCGCAGCACTTGACCAGGACTTGCGCGAACTGCTGCGCGCCCGGGCAGCTTCGCCAGCCTTCAGCCCCTACGGGGCGCAAATGAGCGTCAACAGCGGCAGCGCCTGCCTCGGACTGCTGCGCATCGCGCCGGACGGGACAAACTTGGCACTATGTGTGACCAACCTGAGTGCCGAAACGCAAGAAATATCAATGAACGCCGCATCCCTCGGTTTCACCGGAGAATGGCGGGATCTGTTAACTGGGGATGTAATGGATTTGAATGGAAAAGAATGGCGCAGGCTGGAAGGGTATCAGAGCCGCTGGTGGGTAGCAAAATAACCATATCACCAATTGCGCCCGGCAAACAATTCATAACACCGTAGTGGCGAACCATGCCTCGCCCCTACGGGCCTGCACACTCCCGCCAAGGAAAAGCATACCAGCGCAGGTAATCCGCAAGATGGGCCTGCCAATATTCTTCATTATGCGCGCCTTCATTAAGATACCACTCATGCTCCACGCCGCGGCGGGTAAGCAGCTCATCAAACTCCCGGGCAGATTTGCGGTAGCGGTCCTGGGTACCGGTGTCCAACCAGATGCGCGGCACATCGCCAGGTGAGATAGCATCCAGTAAAATTTTCAGGCGCGGCTCACTGTAAGGTGCATTCGGCACACTATGTGCGCCGATGGCGCCAAAACCCTGCCAGTTCTCGATGCCCAGCAAAGCAGCCCAGGCAGCGCCGCGCGAGATACCGCCAATCGCCCGGCAAGCGCGGTCCGTTGATACAGCGTAATGGTTTTCGACCCAGGGCAGCAATTCGCCGGTCAGGGCCTGCCCAAAAACAGAATCGAGGAAGTCCTGCAGATAATAAGCCTCAGTAGGCATGACAATCACAAAGGGAGGCAGCTCACCATTGGCGATCAGATCATCCGCCAGAGACTGAATGCCCATGCGTAACCACAGGTCACTGCTGTCGCTCTGCCCGTGCAGCAGCACCAGCAGAGGATAGGAGCCGCTTCGCCGGTCATAACAAGGGGGCAGATACACCTGAAATGGAATAGGATACGAAGCCAATCCGGGAGGAAGCTCTTGCGCTTCCAGCCGGCCAGTAGTTTCCTGACAGCCGCTGGGGGTTGGAGTCGGCTGCGGAGTAGCCGTGACGGTTGCTGTGGCAGTCAAAATTGGGGCAGGCGTAGCCGAGGATGCTACAGATTCAGGGGAAGACTGACAGCCTGACAGCAGCACAACCAGCACACAAAACAACACAGCCATTGCGGCTGTGGCAGCTTCAGGTTTTTGCAGTGATTGCGCTTGATGTTTTCTTAAGGAATCCAAGGTCTGGCGTTCTCTCTTCCTTGACGTGTAGACGATATTCGGATTATACTCTAGTCCGCCGGGGTGTAGCGCAGTTGGCCAGCGCACCGCGTTTGGGACGCGGGGGTCGGCGGTTCAAGTCCGCCCACCCCGACAAATTGCAGACCGCCGAGCAAAACTCTTCGGCGGTCTGTGTTTTCAGATAAGGTTCATCAAGGAAAATTGAACAATGACTAAGCCGTTGCTTTCTATCATTATCCCTGCCTACAACGAGGAAGAGCGTTTGCCGCGCGCCCTGGAAACGATCTCTGCTTTCCTGGCAGAACAATCCTATCAGGCGGAAATCCTTGTGGTGGAGAATGGAAGCCGCGACCGCACGCTTGAAATCGCCCGGGAGTATGAGGCTCAGCTCGGGAATCTGCGCGTGTTTCACGAAGATGCACGCGGCAAAGGGCTGGCTGTCAAGCGCGGCATGCTGAAAGCATACGGCGAATACCGTTTCATCTGCGACACTGATCTATCCATGCCGATTGAAGAAGTCAACCGCTTCATCCCGCCGGAACA